>CBDUVK010000230.1:0-4982 GCA_965370645.1 uncultured bacterium | reverse complement strand
ATTCAAAAAGAAACCAAGATAGTTTTGATTCTATCAGAACAATATATGGCGATTTGTTCAGCTACCCTCTCAATGGGCGTTTTATCCTACCAAATGAAACCCGTATCGGTCAGTAGTGCTGTCAAACTTATTACCTCTGTTTTACAAACATCATTAACCCATAACTAAAGGAGGGTAGTATGAAAATCTATCATACTGCATTTATCTTACTCATTCTGTTATCCAGCATCGGTTGGTTGACCGCCCAAAATTATGTTGGATCGAATGTCTGCATGGGATGCCATAACAATGTCAATCCTAATCTCAACTATAATATTTGGGAAGAATATTCCAAAAGCGGTCATCCGTACAAGCTGAACGCCGTGAGCAGTGCCCCACCGACTTACCCGGCCAACACCAGTCCCGGAGTTCCGGACCCACCCCATGGAACCACCTGGAGTGATTTTTCTTATGTCATTGGCGGGTACGGCTGGAAGGCTCGCTGGGTAAAGACAGATGGCAAAATTTTCACCGCGAATGATTCCGCCCAGTACAATCTGGAAAATGGCAGCTGGGTTGCATATCATTTGGGCGAAGATAAAGCCTACAATTATGGCTGTTTTCAATGCCACACTACCGGGGCAGATCCCAGTGGTTCCTGGAACGGTGTCCCTGCAGACAGTCTGGGCACTTTTTCGGAACCCGGTGTCCGCTGTGAAGGGTGCCATGGTCCCGGTGGCAATCATATTGGTAATCCCACGACAGTTTCACCCCCGATTCAGGGAGACAGCCTCACATTTGCCAATTGCGGTGAATGCCACCAGCGTGGCGGAAAGACCAATGCGATTCCGGCCAGCGGACTCTATATCAAACATCACGAGCAGTTTAATGAAATGAAAGCTTCTAAGCATGGCGATGGTTCAGGTCCGGATCTTACCTGTGCAAGCTGTCACAATACTCATATTCCCGGACGTTATCCCCAGGCTGCCGGTACAGGCTTGAGCGCTATTAAAACAGAATGCGCCAGCTGCCATCCGGGACATGACATCACAATCACCAATGCTACTGGCACCTTTACCAAGAATATCGATTGCGAAGACTGCCACATGCCCAACGCCAGCAAGTCCGACATCGGAATGCAAGTGGGAAATGGATGGCGGGGAGACGTAGCCACCCACATCTGGGCAATCAACACCGACGCAGTACCCCGCGATTCAATGTTTAGTGGCGATTTTGTTAGGTTGGATGGGGATGGCCTGGCAGCCGTTACCATGGACTTCAGCTGCCTGCAGTGCCACACAACTCAAACCGTGAGCTGGGCAGCCCTTTTCGCCGAAGATATTCATACCAATGGTATTGTTGGAATCGAAGATCCTGTTGCTTCTGCGCTTCCGGCTCAATACGAGTTACTGGGGAATTATCCCAATCCATTCAATCCCTCCACCACTATTGAATTCAATTTGCCGAAGGCCAGTAATATCCGGTTGACAATTTACAATATGGTGGGACAGGAAGTGGCTGTTCTGATGGATAATTTCATGCCAGCTGGAAATCATAAGGTAAAATTCAAAGCAGAGGAACTTCCCAGTGGTATGTATCTTTACCGTTTGGAAACAGCTGGGAAATCATTTGCCCGCAAGATGCTGTTAATGAAATAATTTTCCTTCTAATATTCTTTTATCGGTTGAATTTAAGCGGGTATGGTCACAATTGGCCATACCCGTTCTTTTATCAAGAATTTTACCAAATCCCAATATACCACACAAGACTGATCCAAATCAATTTCCCAGATTCTGACCTTGTGATTTGATTTGCAGATCTTTTACCTTAAATTTGGTTTGCAAAATTGGAGTAGCAGCATAATTTTTAATCAAAACCGGGCTTTTCATGTTAAGAAATGTTTTTGCCAGAATGCAAACCCTAAAATTTCGTCTGATGGTCATTATAACCATCATGCTTATTCTGGTTGTGGGAGTTCCGGTCGGTTTTTTCGTCTACCAGCTCGACAAAAATTATGAAGAATTCTCCATAAACCTGATCGAAACAGCCAGTCAGGTAGTATATCAATTTATCTATGACGGGATGATGAGCAACGATTCCCTGGAAATTCAGGACAACCTGGAATTACTCTCACTGGACCCGAGTATCGAACTGGTGCGAATTTATCGTCCCAACGGCAAAGTCTTGTACTCCTCAAACCGTGAAGAGATCAGAAAAGATATGGCGGTACTCACGAATGATTTCGATACATTTACCAGAGAATCGCGAGAGGTTGAATCCTTTGTTAACCGGGATAATGTGTTTTCTCATCACCATCCCATTTATATTTCTTCTGAATGTACACCCTGTCATACCAATGTCGGATCTCTCATTGCCATATTAGAAGTGCATGCCGGATTTACTACCTCCGATCATATTTACCGGACCTCAAAAAACCTGGCAATTTTCGGGGGTCTTATTATCATCGTCATCCTCTGGATACTTCTCAATCTTCTTTACCAGTCACAGGTAGAATCACGTCTAAAAATTATCATGAATGGCTTTGAAAAATTATCCAGTGGCAATTTTGATTTTAAGCTGCATATGCCGGGTAAGCATGAACTTGCCATACTATCCAATAAATTCAATCAGATGGTTGACAATTTAAAAAATTCCCGTCAGCGTGAAGAGAGTTTCATGCAGGAAAAACTGCAGCGGGCCGACCGTCTGGTCACTCTGGGTGAGGTCGCGGCTGTCATCGCCCATGAGGTAAATAATCCGGCAGGAATCATTCTCTCCCGGGCAGAATTTTTAAAAGAGCTCCTTCAGGAAAAAGATGGTCAGTCAGAATGGATACAGGATCTGGATATAATTATACAGCAAACTGAGAAAATTGCCGATACCACCCGCAGCATCCTGCATTACTCCCGCAAACTCCCGCACCCCTTCTCAGAAACTGATTTGAATAAAGTCATACAACATTCCAAAAAGATTCTTGATCCCAGGTTAAGGAAAAGCGGCATAACCACCAAAATCGACCTTCCCTCCGAACCTGTTCTGATCTGGGGAAACGCCAATCAGCTGGAGCAGGTATTCTGTAACCTCATCAATAATAGCCTGGATTTTTTAAAACCGAATGAGGGTATCATCCGAATTCATATGGAAAAGATCAAGCAGGGAAAAAAGCTGAAGGGTTACCGGATCATACATGAGGATAATGGTCCCGGTATTCCCGTAGAATATCATGATAAAATATTTTCTCCTTTCTTTACCACCAAGGAAAAAGATAAAGGCACCGGTCTGGGTTTGTTCATAGTCAAAAATATCATTTCCAATCATAAGGGTACAATTACTCTGGAGGGAGACGGATCAACAGGAGCTCGATTTATCATGGAACTGGAGGTTTTCCATGCCAAAACTTGATATTTTAGCGGTGGATGACGAAAAAGAAATGCTGGTCAGCTACCAGAAGATCCTGAAGCGAGCCGGTTATGGAATTTACACCTGCCTGAGTGCTGAAAAGGCATTGGAAAAGCTGAAAGAGAATCACAAATATTCCCTGGTCATCTGCGATCTGAAAATGCCAGGCATGGATGGGATGGAATTTCTGACAATGTTAAAAAACGAACATCCCCACCTGCCCCTTATCATGGTCACCGGTTTTGGTACAGTTGAAATCGGCATCGAAGCGGTTAAGAAAGGTGCTTTCGATTTTCTTGAGAAACCATTCTCCAGTAAAAAGTTGCTGGCATCGATTCAGGAAGCACTTAACCAGATCGCTCCCGCAGAAGAGGTACAGACCGATCCGGATCTATTTGATAATATGGTGGGCAAAAGTGAACCGATGCAGAACATCTTTGAGATGATCCGCAAAGTCTCTTACGGAAATGCCAATATTCTGATTACCGGAGAGAGCGGGGTAGGGAAGGAACTTATAGCCCGCAGCGTTCATAAACACTCACTGCGCCGTAATCATCCCATTATCCCCATCAACTGTGGTGCTTTACCGGAACAGCTCTTTGAAAGTGAACTTTTCGGTTACGAGAAAGGTGCTTTCACCGGCGCATTTCAGTCCAAACCGGGACTGGTAGAACTGGCCAACGGAGGTACTCTGTTCCTGGATGAGATTTGCGAAATGCCCCATAGTCTGCAGGTGAAAATGCTGCGGATGCTGGAAGAGAGAAATATCCGGCGTATTGGCGGACAGAAAGAGATCACCGTGAATATCAGGGTGGTTAGCGCTACCAATCGAAATTTAGAACAGGCATTACAAAAAGGGTGGTTACGGGAAGATTTTTTTTACCGGATCAATACCATTCAGATCCATGTGCCTCCTTTACGGGAGAGAGAGACAGACTACCCATTGCTGATTCACTATTTTCTGGATGGACTGGAAAGAAAATATAACCGGGGAATCACCGGCGTGGACCCCCAGGCTCTGGAAGTTATTCAAAGTTGCCAGTGGCCGGGAAATGTACGGGAACTGCAAAATACCATTGAGAGGTCATATTATCTGGCTTCCCCACCGCATATCAAAATACGGGATTTACCCTCATCAATTTCAGGCGATCGCCTTTCTTTGCCGGAGAGTAAACTGCAGGAACTATCCTACCACGAGGCAAAAGAGCAGGTTCTGGAAGATTTTGAGAAAAATTATCTGAAGATTCAATTGAGTAAGAATGACTGGAATATCAGCAAAACGGCGGAATCCTGCGGAATCGACCGGCGTACCATTCACCGGTTGATTAACAAGTACGGCTTGAAAAGCTAAAATTCTGAAAGAAGGGCTAAAGCCCAGAAATTGGTTGGGAATATCTTTTCCCCGAGCTGAAGAGGTTGTGCGAAAACTCAAAGAGAAGTTTCGTTCTGATCCTGCAATTGGAGGAAGTAATGACATTATTGGATTGAATTACCATTTTCCCATAGCCTCTTTATTGACAAGTCACATTCTTATTTTTAAATTGGCAGCGAACATTTTCGGGCGGTATCACAAATCTATCATAAATCAGGAAATGAATTGTCCC
>CBDUVK010000229.1:0-5027 GCA_965370645.1 uncultured bacterium | reverse complement strand
GCTAATTCGCAATTAAAGTTTTTATAATTATAATTTCATTCTTATGTTTAAAAAATTACCTCAATAAAGTTTGTGATGCATAGCAGGGATCAAAATAAAAAACCAAGTTTGCTTGTCTCGCTCATACCTTTACTGATTATTGTCCTGTTGCTGATTATCGGTTACGGAATTTTCAGGATTGGGGCAGAGGTATTGCTGGTCATTTCCGCTTTCCTGACCGGTTTACTCGCCAGATTGAGTGGATTTTCCTGGGATTTGATGCAGAAAGGAATTGTCCGGAGTATTACCAAGGCACTCCCGGCAATGCTCATTGTTATTGCGGTAGGAATTCTGATCGGATCGTGGATCATCAGTGGAACCATACCCATGCTCATTTACTACGGGTTGAAGATGATCTCTCCCCGCTTCTTCCTGCTTAGTGCCTGTCTGGGCTGCAGCATTATTTCGGTTTTCACCGGTACCAGCTGGGGCACCGTAGGAACCGTTGGTATTGCGTTTATTGGGGTTGCAGAGGGATTGAATATTCCGCTGCCGCAGGCGGCCGGTGCCATAATCTCAGGCGCCTATTTCGGAGATAAACTTTCACCCTTTTCCGATACCACTAATCTGGCTCCAATCGCAGCAGGCAGCAATCTTTTCGACCATATTAAACATATGTTATGGACTACCGTACCGGCATGGTTAATCGGACTAACCATATACCTGTTTCTTGGATTGGTTTTTTATTCAGGGAAGCAGGTTTTTTTACCGGTCGAACTTTTATCAGGATTAAAGGAGAATTTTGCCTTTAATATTCTACTCCTTTTACCTCCCCTGATCGTCCTGTATTTTGCTGTTCGGAAGTTACCTACTATCCCGGGTATGCTGATATCTTCCTTCACCGCGGTCATACTCGCTATCATTTTTCAACAGGTGAATTTGGTTGAAGCACTCACAGCACTCACCCATGGTTACCAATCCCAGACAGGTTTAATTGGCCTGGACAGACTTCTTTCAAGAGGGGGCATGATGAGTATGATGGGGGTTACTCTGATTGCTTTTTGTGCTTTTGGTTTTGCGGGAATCATGCAAAGCACTGGTATGCTGGATCGTATATTAAGCTCTCTTGCCCGTTTTACGAGAACAACGGGACTCCTTATTGCCAGCACCGTTCTCAGCTGCATTTCTGTAGCCTTGATGACCGGAAGTTCCTTTCTCTCCATCATCATTCCCGGAGAACTGTTTTCACCGGAGTATAAAGCAAGAAAGCTGGCCGCAAAAAATCTTTCCAGAACAACTGAAGATTCAGGTACTGTTATCGTTCCACTGATTCCCTGGAGCATGGCGGCGGTATTTATGAGCGGAACTTTAGGGGTTCCTACTCTGCAATATCTGCCATGGACTTTTATGAATTATATCGGTTTTATTTTTGCCCTGATTTACGGATTTTCCGGCATCGGAATTGCCCCCCAGATCAGGGATGATGAAACTCAACCGGGTAGTTAAACACCATAAATTGAATCCAATGGTACGGCCTTTTCTGCCTTTGATAACCTTTACTTTTCAATTTCATTGTATAGCTCTCAGTTGTATATTTCCAGTAAAACTTTATGGAAAAAGTTGAGCGCTTTTCCTCCCGCTGGGCCTTGCTACTGGCGTCACTGGGTATGGCGATTGGTGCCGGCAATATATGGCGTTTTCCGCGATTGGCAGGTCAGTATGGCGGGGCATTCCTAATACCCTGGATCATTTTTCTGTTTCTCTGGTCCATTCCACTGCTCATGGTCGAATTCTCGCTGGGTCGCAAAACTCGTAAGGGTGTGATTGGCTCTTTTGCCGATTTGATGGGACCCCGATTTGCCTGGATGGGTGGATTTGTAGCCCTATGTACCATGTCCATCATGTTCTATTATTCGGTTGTCACGGGCTGGGCATTCCGATATTTTCTGCTGACCCTTAGTGGCAAATTAGCCTCCGTAGATCACAGCGAAGTATGGAATCAATTCATAACCGGTAATCAACCGATCCTTTTTCATCTGTTGGCACTGTGTATCGGAAGTTTTATTATTTACCGGGGCATTAACCGGGGGTTGGAAAAAGTCAATCGCATCCTGATACCCACGCTTATTATCCTTCTGTTCATCGGCATTGGACGGGCCTTAACGCTTCCTAATGCAGCTATCGGCCTGGACTATTTTTTTAATATTCGCACCGAGTATCTATTGGATTACAAGGTGTGGCTGGAAGGGCTGTCTCAATCTGCCTGGTCCACCGGTGCGGGTTGGGGTCTGATTCTCACCTATTCTGTTTATATGCGGGAAAAAGAGGATATTGTATTGAACTCTTTTATAACCGGATTTGGAAATAATTCGGCATCACTATTAGCCGGTTTAGCCATTATCCCGGCTATTTTCTCTCTAATGCCGACGCTGCAGGCTGCGGAAGAAGCCTTGAAGGTCGGAAATGATGGCCTCAGCTTTATCGTAATACCCCAATTATTCAATCAACTTCCGGGATCAGTTTTCTTTTCGTCCGTATTCTTTCTGGGGCTTTTTCTGGCGGCCCTAAGCTCTCTTATTGCCATGTTGGAACTCTCGACCCGGATTATAATGGATTTTGGCCTATCCCGAAAAAAAGCTTTACCACTGGTAAGTTTAATCACGGCCCTTTTGGGTTTACCGTCGGCCATATCATACCAGGTTTTTCAAAACCAGGACTGGGTCTGGGGTTTGGGCCTGATTATCAGCGGGAGTTTTTTTACTATTGCAGTCATACGCTATGGGGTCGGAAAATTCCGGCAGAATTTCATTAATGTGGTAGCAGGAGATATGAAAGCTGGCTTTTGGTTTGACTATTTGTTAAAATATCTGATTCCTATCGAAGCATCTGTCCTGATAATCTGGTGGTTATACCGCTCCATCGGATGGAATCCGCAAGGATGGTATAATCCCTTACAGACGGATTCTCTGGGAACCTGCATATTTCAATGGGCAGTAGCAATTGTTATATTACTCCTGCTCAATGGTGTCATCGTTAAAAAATTAAAGCGACAAGAGGTATGAACATGGAACTGACATCTATCATGATGATGATTGGCACCTTCTCCCTCGTTTGGGGAGGTCTGTTTTTATTTTTGGCTAAAGCTTATAAAAGAGAGAAGTCTGAATAGAGAAAATATGATTGAAGAGATTGCATGATCTACTATCAACAAGCGTTGCGGGAAATTCAAAATGGACAGGTACAGCCTTTCTATCTGTTATTTGGTGAAGAACAACTACTTGCTGAAAATCTGATTAAAAAAATCAAAGCGGCATTTCTGACTGAAACAGAACCGGAGCTTAACTATTTTGTTCGTTATGCAACAGAAGACACTGCTGATGAAATTATAGCCCTAAGTGCAGGAATGGGTCTGTTTTCTCAGAAAAAATTACTAATTTTAAAAGAAGCGGATGCCCTCAAGCAAAAAGAACTGGAGAGACTCTCCAAATTGTTTGAGCAGCCCCAGGACGATATACGCCTGGTTATTCAGACCAGTATCCCTTCATTATATCAAAGTCGTTTAAAAAAGATTGAAACGTTAGTTACAGTTGTGAATTTGTTACCACTAAAACCCGATGAATTGAAAAATTTTGTGAGTGAGGAATTTCAGAAATTCGGAAAGCAAGTTAATTCAGAAGCTATTGAGATGCTCATTTTTAAGGTCGGAAATCAACTTTCTGATTTAATGCTGCAAATTGGTCACGTTTGTGATTATTTTGGAGAGGTTTCATTAATTGATATTAAACATATTGAGCAGGTCGTGGGTATATATGCGACCCAGGATGTATTCGAATTAAGTCGTCTGATCGGAAATAAAGAATATCAAAAGGCAAGTGCAGTTCTTACGAATTTAATAGGAAGCGGGATTTCTTCGCAATATATTTTAAGCCAGTTATTGCGGCACTTTATCGCATTGTGGCGTATTCATGGATATCTACGAGCCGGTATTTCGCGGACAGATTCATTAGCGAATAAGCTAAAAATTTATTATAAGTATGTCGATGAATACAAAGAACAGGCAAAAAATTGGGAGACTTCACGCTTACTGAGAGTGTTCCAATTTATCAAAGAAGCTGATAGGGAATTGAAAAATAATACTTTAGAACCGCAAATTATTCTTGACATGTTGAATTATAGAATCATTTATTTAAAATAATAAATTGGGAACATTGATAAACTGTTAACGTTAAAAATCTGGTTTTTACATGATAACAAAGACCAAAAATGATGGCAAAACAAATGTTAGCGATGAACAATTAATTGCTAAATTTCAGCTTGGAGATCTTCAAGCTTACGATATTTTAGTTCGAAGATATAAAGACCAGTTACTAAATTTTGTATATCGATTTGTGGGAAATCGCTCCGATGCAGAAGATATTGTCCAGGAAACTTTCTTACGCGTCTATAAAAATAAACATATGTATAAAGAGATTGCCAAGTTTTCTACCTGGGTATATACCATTGCTGGCAATTTAGCGAAAACTGAATTAAGGAGAAGGAAACGACACAAAATTTTCTCGGTCAGTAATTTTGTTAATGAAGAGCGGGATTATGATATTCCCGATCGAGAACATAGCCCGGAGAAACAAGTCGATAGTGCAATCCAGGAAGAAATTATTCAAAAGGCCATAGAAAAGTTACCGGCAAAATTTAAAGAGGTGATCATTTTAAGGGATATTCAAGGTTTTGCTTATGAAGAGATTAGTCAAATTTTAAATATCCCGCTGGGAACTGTAAAATCACGTGTGAATCGAGGACGTTTGAAACTTCAGGAAGATCTGAGATTTTTATATGAAACTGAACCTAAAAACACACTCTAGAAAGGATTGAAAGGGCCGCCTATGACGGATTGTGACAAATTTAGAATGAATTTCTCAAATTATTTGGATGGAGAACTCCACTTCGAGGGAAGAAAATTGCTGGATGACCATTTTTCGGAGTGTCAGGAGTGTCATGAAACCTACCGGCAAATGAAAGATATTCAGCAAAATTTAAGTAATCTGTCTCCA
>CBDUVK010000228.1:0-5034 GCA_965370645.1 uncultured bacterium | reverse complement strand
TAGAATTCGCTGTCTTTGGAGCTCCATTCTCAATCCTGTTCTTTTATCTTATAATATATTCTGAAAATTTAAGTAACCAGTCATTCCGAGCGCCCGTCAGGACGGCCTTGCCGGACAGGAAGCGACGGAATCCCCAAACTTTATAAGGGATAATAGATTGCTTCGTCTCCCGCACTTAAATATTTTAGTGCGGAATCCTCGCAATGACTATGGAACTTGCGTTTTTCAGAAGTTTCAACATAATTAATTAAATTCACACTAAAACTTGTTGCCTTTTGATAAAAGATTTTACTAAACCTTACCGATTTAAATATCAAGATTCCTGACAAAACGGGCATTTTTCTCAATGAACAGCCGGCGCGGTTCCACCTGGTCGCCCATCAGGGTGCTGAAGATATGATCTGCCTCCGCTGCATTATCCAGAGTGACCTGAAGAAGAGTTCGCTTTTCGGGATTCATGGTGGTTTCCCAGAGCTGTTCGGGATTCATTTCTCCCAGTCCTTTGTAGCGCTGAATATTCAGCTTTGATTCTTTCCCGTTTTTACTGAATCTTTTAACAATACTCTCCTTTTCATCCTCATCATAGGCGTATAATTCCTCTTTGCCCGCCTTAATTTTATATAGCGGTGGCTGGGCAATGTACATATGTCCCAATTCGATTAGCTTGCGCATATGTCTGAAGAAAAAGGTCAACAACAGGGTGCGGATATGAGAACCGTCTACATCCGCATCTGTCATGATGATAACTTTATGATAGCGCAGTTTCTCATACTCAAAATCCTCGTCTCCCACACCGGTACCCATGGCGGTGATAATCATTCTAATTTCTTCGTTGGCCAGAATTTTGTGCAAACGGGACTTCTCTACATTCAGGATTTTCCCCTTCAAAGGAAGAATGGCCTGAAATCGACGATCCCGACCTTGCTTGGCCGAACCTCCTGCCGAATCGCCCTCCACCAGGTATATTTCACATTGCGCAGGATCACTAATACTACAATCAGCCAACTTGCCGGGAAGAGTACTGCTCTCCAGGGCAGATTTACGGCGGGTAAGATCCCGGGCACGGCGGGCAGCCTCACGTGAGTGTGCCGCCGACATATTCTTATCAATAATACGACGTGCTATCGGAGGATTTTGCTCCAGGTGTTCGGACAACTGTTCATTAAAAACGGACTCAACCACACCCCGGACTTCACTATTTCCCAGTTTGGTTTTGGTCTGTCCCTCAAACTGCGGTTCACTCACTTTGACACTAATCACCGCGGTGATTCCTTCACGAACATCTTCGCCCTGCAACTGTACATCTTTCAGGAGATTATTTTTATTACCATAAGCATTTAAGGTCCGGGTAAGGGCCGATTTAAATCCGCTCAGGTGTGTACCCCCTTCAATCGTATTAACATTATTACAGTAAGAAAATATATTATCACTGTATGAATCGTTATATTCAAAGGCAATTTCGACCTCGACACCTTCTCTCTCACTGTTGATATAGATCGGTTTATGCAAGCCGGTTCGGCTCTGGTCCAGATACTTTATGAATTCGACCAATCCCCCTTTAAACAGAAATTCCTCACTATTTCCGTCTCTCTCATCTTTTAGAATGATCCGTAAATCTTTATTTAAAAAGGCCAATTCCCGCATGCGGTTTGCCAAGCTATCAAAATTATATTCAACTTTGGTAAAGATTTCCTCATCGGCCATAAAGGTGGTTTTGGTACCGCTGTTTTTTGTCTTTCCGGTTTTCTTTACCGGTGTTACCGGAAATCCTTTTTCATATTTCTGGTAATAACATTCCCCATCCCGGTATACCTCAACCTCGCACCAGCCTGAGAGGGCGTTGACAACAGAGGCGCCCACCCCGTGTAAACCGCCGGAAACCTTATAGGTGCTATGGTCAAATTTCCCTCCCGCATGCAATACCGTCATGATCACTTCCAGGGCCGATTTTTTCATATCCTTATGCCGATCAACCGGAATTCCCCGCCCGTTATCTTCAACCGTAATGCTTTCATCCTTATTGATGGAGATCTTTATTTTATTGCAAAAACCCGCCATCGCTTCGTCAATACTGTTATCAATAATTTCATAGACCAGATGATGCAAGCCATGAATCGTGGTATCCCCGATATACATTGCCGGTCGGCGTCTGACTGCCTCCAGGCCCTTCAGGACCTGAATATTTTCCGCGGTGTACTTTGATATACTTTTGTTTTTCTCAGCCATATGATCCTCGTTCAATAGAATTTAATGTCTTTTACAATATTTCTGCCAATTTTATGATTCAGTTTCTTAATGATTTCCTCTTTAAAAAATTGTAATTCATTTCGCCAAACCGGGTCTTTCACCCGCACAAATAAAATTCCCCGCACAATTTTGTAGGGTTCTGTCTGTTCTGAAATCTCTTTTCCAACCGCCGTGTCCCAATGAACAATGGCGAAATTCTCCTCAATTTTTCCCTGAATTCCCACACTCTGCAAGAATTGTTCAATGAGCTGGCTTACCGGTTTGGCAGAACTCATACATGCTCCCTCAGGGACACTTTTCCATCCATGATTTCATAGAAACTTGAGTCTCCCTGCCAATTTTCAACTTTTCCAAAAAAATGGGGAGAGGTGGTGGTGATAAATACCTGTCCAATTTGAGAAAGTGATTGGATCATATTTCCGATACGGTTGGAATCCAGCTCCCCAAAAATGTCATCAAAAAGCAGCAATGGGAGATTATTCCTCACTTCCTGTAAATATTGATACTCCGCCATTTTCAGGGAGATGATAAAGGTCTTGTGTTCCCCCTGAGATCCCATCCAGCGTAATGATTTACCATTAATCAGTAATAACATATCATCCCGGTGGGGACCAATTCCAGTGCTCTGCAGCTGCCGGTCTCTCTCCCGGTTTTGTGCCAGTGCCTGTTCATATATCTCTGACAACGTTTTTTCACTTACCACAGGTACTGAGGATTGATAGACAATTTTTACCTTATCTTCTTTACCACTGAGTTTCGTATAAAATTGCTTTACCACACTATCCAGTTCAGCAATTGCCCCACGCCTTTTTTCAATGAGAACCGTTCCATGCTGGAGAAGAGTAGCTTCCCAGGATTCCAGTGTCGCTTTATCGATTGCCCCTCCATCCTGTAATATCAGATTCCTTTGCTTAAGAGCTCTCCGGTACTGCAGGAGGTGATGCAGATAGAGCTTACTGGACTGGGAAAGCATGATATCAAGAAATTTCCGGCGCTGAAAAGGTCCTCCCTGGGTGATTTCCAGATCGGACGGTGCCAATAATACCAATGGTATAGTCCCGATATAGTCAGAAAATTTAGGAACTTTCTGGGTGTTGACCTTGAGTCGCTTGCCTTGTGTGCCGGAAAAAGAGAGAGAAGAGACTAGTTTTCGGTTGCTATCAGTTGTAAAATTTCCCTCGATTCTAAAAAACTGGGCATTATTCAAGACCAGATTCTGATCAATATTCGTTCTAAAACTCTTTGTTAAAGCCAAATAATATAAACTTTCTAGGATATTTGTTTTACCCTGACCATTTTGGCCAAAAAGGATATTTAATCCAGGGTGAAAAGCTATTTCTTCTTCAGCATAATTACGAAAATTTACCAATTTTAACTTCTTTAACACCATTTATTCAGATTCCAGCCGGACCGGCATCAATAACATCAGCTGCTCCTGCTCCTTGGGCATGTCAACCGGATTAGCCAGGACTGCATAGTCGGGTCTCACAAAACGTAACTGCAATTTTTCGGTGGAAATGTGGCGCAGGATATCCTGCAAATATCTGGAATTGAAAGCGATCCGAAAATCGTCGCGGTTGAATTCGCAGGAGAGGCGTTCCTGGGCCTCGCCTCCGTAATCCACATCCTCAGCATGAAGTTCCACATGTTTCGAGGAAATATTCAAAATGACCTGAGAGGTCAGGGGATTCGAAAACAGAGAAACCCGTTTCACGGAAGCGTAGAATTCATCCGCATCAATGTTCATTTCGAAGGGTGTCTCCTTGGGGATCACCCGGTCATAATCTACAAAAGTCTCTTCAATGAGCCGGGCATACAGCTGAGTATCTTCAAGTTCAAATAGGGCATGTTTTTTTCCAAAATGCAGAGTGCTGCTTCCCTCACCATCCAGATTGCGCAGAACAAAGTTGAGAGAGCGTGTGGGAACAATGGCCATAAAATCCTTCTTGGGCAACTTGGCGTCGGTGTAGCTCATTTTTGCCAGACGATGTCCATCCGTGGCAACAGCCTCAATACGTCCCTCTAAAATATTAAAATAAACCCCGGTCAGGGCTGCCCTTAATTCATCAGTCGAACAGGCAAAGATGGTGTTTTCAATGAGTTTTCTGAACACTTCATTTTCCAGTACAATTTCCTGAACACCCTCACCCAGCTCCGGCCGTTGCGGAAACTCCACCGGATTTACCCCGGAAATCTTATATCTCCCGAATTCAGAGGTCACCTTCATGCGGAACTGTTCATCCACCTCGAACTGTAGTTCAATATTCGGCAGCTCCCTCACGATATCATGAATCAGTCTTCCCGGGATGGCAATTGAACCCTCGGCGCTGATCGAGGCAGGCGCCCAGGACATCAATGTGATTTCCAGATCGGTCCCGACAAGCTTCAATAGATTGTCTTCGGTAAAAAGAAGAATGTTCTGGGTCATCATAAATGTAGAACGTTGGGGAATCACATTGACCACCCGTTGTAGGGCATTAAAAATCTCGTCCCTCATGACTGAAAATTTCATGCTTTATCCTCCGTTGAAAAGTGTAAAATAAACTATAAAAATTAAGGAAAAATAGTGAATTTTCCAAGCAAAAATAATCTCCGATCAAGACCAGAAACCGAAAAGAAATTAAGCAGATTATTAGAAAATTATAATTAATCTGAATAAGTCATCACGCAAGGGACGCAAAGGATTCTGTCCACAGATTTCACGGATTAACACGAAATTCTTTAAAGATAAATTTGAAATAATATAAACAAATTAATAATCCGAGATAATCTGTGTAATCCGTGGAC
>CBDUVK010000227.1:0-5044 GCA_965370645.1 uncultured bacterium | reverse complement strand
GCAGCAAAGTGCCGTAGGCACGATATATATTTAGAGAATTTTCTACCTCATAACACAAACAAGTCCCGTTAGGTACGAGATATAAAAAATTGAATTCTTAGAACAATTTCCCGTAATTCACGATGAGAGAATTATTCTAAAAGATGTCGAATGAATAGTCTACCCCTATTCTCAAAAAAAATCTTGCGTCATAAGGTATCAAATTTTAATTTAATTTGTCAAATATAGTAGCAGCGGTTTCCCTCACTTTTCTGATATCTGTATGAGGAAAATCCGAAAGTTACACAAGTTCAAATTATTTATGAGGTATCTGTTTTGGAAAAAGGTGTAGTGAAGTGGTTCAACGGACAGAAAGGTTTTGGATTTATTAGTCGCGAAAGTGGAGAAGATGTATTTGTCCATTTTTCTGCAATCGCATCGGAGGGATATCGCACCCTGAATGAGGGGGATGAAGTTGAATTTGAGGTTACCGACGGTCCAAAAGGCTTACAGGCTACCGATGTTAAAAAAGTAGAGTAAAATTAAGCCATTGTAAAGTAACCCCGGCGGTTTTGCCAGGGTTACTTATATATTTTTAATTCTGCACAAAAAATCATATTGTAATCCAACCTGTATCCCTTTCATATATTTGATGTGGAAAGGGGGTGGATTTGAGTAAATTCCGGTTACTACAACTCAATCAAAACCGTTTTTCCTTGCCATCGAAATGAGATCTGCTCGCCAAGTCCCAATATTTTCCGGACATCCGGATCAGACTCAAGCAACTGAAAATACGCATCACTTAAAAAAGTGATTCTGGTATCCGGTTGGGATTGCAGAGCTATATTATTTTCCACCCACACACCACTCCGCAGGGTAAATGTGCGACCGCAAATCCGCTGAACCGTCAACAGCATTTCCACCTCTTTATCAGCGACTTCTAGTTTCTTCAATGCGCGGCTGGAATAGACCGCTGCCTTGCCCGCTGACTTTTCTGCCGCATATGGAGCTGCTGCCAATGCCTCATAATATGCTTCCGAACCGACGCTTTCATCATCCGCCTCCGCCTGGGCATCCCTGTCTTTCTGACGTACATGCAAACGTCTTGATGAGACACCGCCCTCACCTGCCATTACCTGATCATTAAGCTGCGCTAATTCTTCCTGCTGTTCTCTCACCAGATAAGAAGTGTAGGGCGTAATAATTCCATACTCCTTTCCCAGACTCTTAATGCTTTCCACCAGCTCAGGATTTTCACCGTTAAATCGAATTTCAGATAAAAGGTGATGTACCTTCCGGTTGGCCCAGAGTTTCGAAATAAATTCATTTTCATTTTCACGGTCCGCAAATGTTACCGAATAAATATATTTTCGATTCCGTTCGCCCTGCCTCCCTTGCAGACTTATTTTAGCCTGCCCGGGCTGCCGGTATCTTCCTAAAAGCGTTATGCGCTCTCCCTGGTAAATATCAGAAATTTGCACCGGATAGCTGTCAATGACCTGAACACCATCAATTTCAAAAGTCACATCGGTCAGAAATGGACTGCTGATTTTGCCAAACAATGAGGAGATGGCCGCTTCAATTGTTTCACCTGGTTTTACATAATCGGTGCGACCCCGGGTGTCCTGACTCAGTTTATCCAGCAGATAAGTATTAACGTCAAAACCAACACCAAAAGAGAAAATTCGAATAAACTCTTTTTGAGTCTGCGTAACATTTTTCAATATATTTCTGATCCCCGTTTCGCCTTCAGTAGGTAAGCCATCCGTCAAAAAGATGATATCAGTGGGTCTGCGATCTTCCTGATTTTTCAAGGCAAGAGCCCGCTGCAATGCTTCATTAATATTGGTCCCCCCCGAAGCATTTAAATTATCAATGAAATATTCTGCATTTTTTTTAACTTCCTGTCCGGCGGGGGTCAGGTGTCCCTGAAAAAATTGTATAGTCGAACTAAAAGCGATAATATCGAAGCGATCTTCCGGATGTAATGCATTCACACAAAATTTTAAGGCGCCTTTTGCCTGTTGTATCTTTTCTCCCTGCATACTTCCGGACACATCAGTTACAAAAATTATATCCTTGGAAATCCGGTTCTGATCTACCTTCTCCTGGTTCGGATTTAACAATAGAATAAAATATCCGTCCCGGTCTGTTCGCGGACGAAAAGAAAGAAGTGTATGGTGGATTTCACCCCGGGAAACAGAATAATAAAGAGTAAAATCTTTGTAAGCGTTCCTCTCCTCCAGCGAAATTTTTGCAGATTTAGGATCCGGTCGTTGCACCTGAATGGCATGTGAGGGAGAGTAAATATTTCCAATAGTCGTATGCTCCTGCAAAGTTAATGACAGATAAAAATTACCACTTTTTCCAATCCCTGCCTGTCTGATTGGAAAGGTAAATTTAAAATCATTCTTTTGATATTTCAGGATCTGTGCATATGATAATTCGATTTTCCGGTCACTTTTAGGTTCAATGGGGAAAATTCGGGCTTTGAAAACTCCATATCCGGCGTATTCCAGCAGGGCAGGATCCCGGAGGGTCCGGACAATATTTCTGTAAATTTCAGCGGCCTCGTTCCCATCCAACAACTCTCCTTTTACTTTCTTACCATCAATATACAGATGGAAATCATGAACCTGGGATTCAGCCGGTAGCATAAAAACATATTCACCTTCCAAGCGCAGATTGGTTGGGTTGTAAAAAACCTGTTCTACAGTTACTGTCGCAATACCACTCTTAATAACTACCTCAGTTTTTGTAGAACGAACTTCCATTTCCGGCATCTTTGAATCCGGCGGAATTTCCGGAAAAATAATCCGCCCCTGGGAATATGCAGTGGATACTGCAAAAAGAAATAACCAAATTAACATTCTCATAATTTTCTCCTTTTCTTTGGTGACACGATCAATCCTTGACATTATTACTTCAAAATCCTATTTTTATTTGCATCATGATTTACCATCTGACTATTAATGACATTAATGAGAGAAAGGTAAATGCTGAAATTCTCCAACTCCTTAGACAGGGAATTCATCCAGAGAATCAAGGCGAATGACCGTACTGTTCTGGGAGAACTATTTATGAAGTACCAGCGGATGATTTCTGTTTACGTTTTAAAGAATGGCGGAGATAAGAACGACGCAGAAGATATCATTCAGGAGACGATCATCGTGCTTTGGCAAAAAGTAAATTCGGATTCGTTGCAATTAACAGTCAAACTGGGGACCTATCTGCTGGCAATTGCCAAGAACAAATGGATGGCTGAGTTACGAAAAAGAAGAAAAATATCTCCCCAGGATATCAGTGAGAATATCAGTAACGGGAATCCTTCGTCTCTGGATAACCTGGTAAATGAAGAGAAAATTGAATATGTCAGGAAGGCTCTGGAAATGCTTCAGCCTATTTGCAAAAAGCTATTGTTGTTGTACTATTTTGAAGAAAAAAATATGAAAGAAATTGCAAAAATTCTCAATCTTGCTACTGCGGATGTGGCCAAATCGAAAAAATATCAATGCAAAAAAAATCTTGAAGAAATATTACAAGAAAATATAAATGAATTTGCGGGGGGAAATTGATGGCATGTTCATATAACAAAAATTCTGAGGTTTATGAAAAGTATATTCTAAACCGTCTATCGGATGATGAAAAATCTGATTTCGAAATCCATCTAAATTCCTGTAAAATCTGTCAGAAGCGTCTTGAAAAAGAAAAGTGGCTGCAGGCTAACCTGCGTGAGATTGGAAAAAGGGAAATGAAAACAGAGATCCGCACACAGGTCGAAATGAAGCGGACTGAAAAAAATTTAGCCGATTGGGGGATGATTCTGAGAGTGGCCGCTGTTATTCTGTTTGTCGTAATTGCGCCGGGACTAATTTATTACTATCAATTTATGGCACCACTTCCGGATCAACGTCCGGCAGATAAAGCTACCACTATAGAAAGCGAGGAATCACTTACACCCCTGGCGGAGTCTGATCAGGAAAAGGGTGTGGCCCGCCGGCAAATCATGCCTGAGAAACCACTTTTGAGCGAGTTGAAAAAAAATGAGCAAGAAGGTAAAATAATCGCTTCCGCGCGGATGAAAGAAATGGAGGATGCTCAGACAGAAGACATCCCTGCAGAGCAAGATGTGCTGGCGGGACAGGAAATAATAAAGAAATCCACGAGATCAAAAGAATCACTTTCTGACAGGATACTCTCCCCTAAGGCCCCAATCGCGGGAGAGATTGAAAAAATGGCTGGAAGGGGTAAACCTCTGGCCACAATGGCAGATGGCAATGCGGTCTATCGCTATGATTCAGATCAGCCAACAATTAACGGGCATGATGACGAATCTATGTACTATGAAAGTATCGGTTTATCCGAATCAGAAGTAAACCAAAAAACCTGGTTATTCCGCAAATCTGCCCGGGAGATAACCATGCGGCTTCAGTTATTAGATGTAAAGCGGGATAAAGACAAAGAATTACCTCAAAAGATACCTGCCCAGATTATTTTACAGGATTCATTCAGAATAATGATTGAGTGTCAGGTTACCCCGGAATTTTATGAAATAAATCCGGATAGTGTGACTCTTTACCAACCCAATCCGCAAATCCTTCAAATCCAGCTGCCCAGGCAGGTGATTTATGAAATCGACCTTACCAAAAAATCTCAGGAAGCGGTTCAGATTAGGCCTTGAATTCGCATATTATTTTAAGCCGCAAGCTTCAGAGGTTGTGTGAAAATGATGAATAAATTCAATTTTGTCATTACTTCCCCCAATTGCGGGATGGCAGTGATGTTTCTCTTTAAGAGCTCACACAACCTCTAATTTGTGGGATTATAAATATTCCAATGTAGTGCCGACCCGCTAGGGTCGGAATGAATTTAGCCCACTCCTTCAGGAGTAGGGAAAGGTTTTCCCCTCAAAATAAAACCGTCCCATAGGGACGGTGTGAAAAAATCGTATACGACAGTTGGCGCATTATCATTCTGTCCCTATGGGACGATGAATATTGGGGCAACTTTTCTCCAGGCCATAAATGACCTTGCTAAGATCAGATTGTCCCTTGCGGGACAATTC
>CBDUVK010000226.1:0-5116 GCA_965370645.1 uncultured bacterium | reverse complement strand
CATTTTTTGCGGTAGGACTGGTATCACTTCCCGGTATGATGACTGGTCAGATTCTGTCGGGAACCTCTCCTCTATTAGCTGTTCGATATCAGATCATGGTGATGTGTATGGTTTTTAGTTCAGCGGGAATTTCAACAGCTCTATTTTTGACGTTACTAAAAGATAGGCTTGATATATTTGAGGGGGTACACACTTAGTTGTGTTAGTTAATGTGTTTTAAAGTGCTAGGTTTACACACAGCTCTTATGTCTGATTATTTGCTTTGGCCCTCCCCTGGTAATGTTCTGAAGTTTCGCTAGTTTTATAATCCCCCCTCTCTCCCGTCTGGCAGGCGTCAGCCTGACAGGTATGCATGAGGGAGGGGAAAGGCCCTATTTATAGGGCCAGGGAAGGGTTATATGATACGAATTCATCATTGGATATTATTGAATGTGAAAATTCGAATCTAACCTGACTAACAATCAGAATTTCTAACGTTTAGTGTGCCGGAATTTCTGGCGATTTTTTCTGAAAGTCGATTTTTACCAAATTATATTTTTTAACCAGACAAGAATGATGATTGTTAAATGTTGAACGAAAATATTGAAGTAAAAGGAGCCGTGTGCAAGCAAGATGTGAATTCATGCCACGGTAGCAGACTTCCTGTTGAGCAGATTGTTTAGGTTTCAAATCGGAACATTCCCGATACATAGGTTACCTATGTATTTGAACGCTAGATCGAGCACATTAAGGGAACTCGTTAGTAAACTGCATGCAAAAAAGATGTTCGAATGCCTAAATATTTACGATGATACTTCAGTGGAATCTACCCCGAGTTCCGCTTTGACGAGACCTTTAAGCCATCCATCCACACTTCCTTCACCAAAATCCAGTAGTGCAGAGTAATACATTCTCCCCCCTAGTTCCACATGGGCGTCATCGAGGGGTGCGAAGCAGAGAGGAATGACAACCGGAGCATAGGCTGCCAGATCATTAACCGTTGTGTACAGTCTGCGCAAGTGAGGCCTCATCGCCATATAGGTTTGCTTGATGTCGACCCAGCATGCTCCCTGAATGGGCGAAAAGTCATCACCGGTTCCGCGTGCAAGCCATCTACGAAGGAACAGAACGCGCTCTTCGGGTTTTACAGGGCTCTGTTCAAGATGCCTGGACCAGGCTGCTGTCAGGGGATCAGAGGAGAGAAGCTTGTTATCAACCTTTTGCGGCTCGAAGCAGAAATAAAAACCGGCAACTTTTCCATCCGGTCCCTTAGCCACAAAAAAACTATCAGGATGATGACCCAACCACTGTTCGATCTGCTGCGCAGCTTCTCGGGGCTCTTCATTGCGTGCAATTTCCACAATGTCATGGTGATCGTCTGTAATAGCCGGCTGGAGAAAGTAGTCGCTGCTGCCTTTTGGGAAAAAAGCTTCTCTGATAACGGGATTCTCTATAAGATAAAGCATGTCAGCAGTGAGGTGCCAGAGGTGGTGTTCATGTGCCTCCTGGGATTCTTTAGAAAAGAAACACCAGGCTCTGCTCCGGTAGAGAGAATATCGCTCCGGGTCCCTGCTCGAAACATCTCTGGAAACCGCCTCATGAACAACATCATGAAAGATGAGACCTTCTTGAGTAGAGTAGATGAATGGCAACTCTCTCAGTTTATCAAAAGTGTCCCGGACTTCAGAGACACCCAATAGTGATCTCAAAATTGGCTCTGTTATCCAGCGAACTGTCGACGCCGCCTCCACAGCTTCCATCATGTCAGGTGACAGCCCTGAAAGTAGTGCCTGCAATAATTGCGTAACAATCTTTGCAGGGGTGCCGGCATGGATCTCAAGATCAGGCTGCGAGCGAAGTGCGGCTGCGCCCAATTCGAGTGCCAACGGATGACCATGTGCAAAATGCTTCACTCTCCGGATTTGCTCCGTGGTGAGATTCCGTGTTTCGAGCATTTGGGTTGATTCTTCGTCCGACAGTTCCCTGAGTTCGATCTCCCTGAAGAGGTTTTGCCAACCCGGGGTGGTAAGCCAGGCTGTCTTTGGTGCATATCGGCTAGCAATTACGATCAGAAAATTGTCCGGTAGTGCCGGCACGAAGACCTGCCTTATCCAGGCATCCATCAGTATAAAATTCTCATACTGGTCCAGGCAAAGAAGCATCCTGTGCTTGATTTTAAATAAATGCGAAAAAATATCGTCGAGAGTAGTTTTTTCGTATTCAATGCCAAGAGCTATACTGAGTCTGTCAATAAATCCAGTGATGGTCGGTTCGGTATCGCGGCAATCGATGAAAATGGTTTGACTGGTGTCCGAGGTAATTTGGTAAATCAGGTTCTGAAGTAAACAGGATTTTCCGATTCCGCCTTGCCCGTGTAAATAAGCCACTACGAAGGGCAGTTCAGGAGCATTAAAAGCATGTATAAGTAAGTCAAGTTCCGGCTTTCGCCCGACGAACGCACCCATAGAACTTCTGGAAAGACGCTGTGAGATGCTTCGTCCTGCAGTTTTCTGATTGCTGAACAGATAGGTCTGTTTTTTACGAAGAAGCTTTTGTTTAGTATCCGCTTGTGTCGGCTTTACAGATTCGGATTTCTCTGTAAGATTTCTTATATCAACCGTGATTTCATCCAATTCCTGGTAGCGTTCAGCAGGATTTTTTTCTAACGCCTTATTTATAATCTGTTCCACTTCAAACGGAAGATCTGTACGTAAACCCGTCACCCGTTCAGGATCCTCGTTCATAATTGAATACATAACTGCCTGTTCGTAGTCACCTCTAAATGGTAACTGTCCGGTAATCATCTCGTAGAAAACAACCCCCAGCGACCATATGTCTGTCCTGCTATCAACTTCATGTCCCCGGGTTTGCTCCGGGGACATATAGGCCACCGTCCCCAATACCGAGCCTTCCCTGGTCAATTGAGTCTGCCCGCTTAACTTGGCCAGACCAAAATCGCAAATCTTGACCATGCTATCTTTGATAATCATAATATTTGCAGGCTTGAGATCACGATGGACAATGCCTTGCATGTGCGCCTTAAGTAAACCTTCCGACACTTGCAGAACGATGTCCAGAGCCTCCTCAAGCTTCAGTGGACCATCATCGATCATCTTCTTTAGAGTATCGCCCTCGTAATAAGCCATGACGATAAACATCTGCCCATCCTCTGTCTCATCGATTTCATGAATGTTGCAAATATTGTGATGATCAAGGGCAGAGGCTGCTTTGGCTTCGTGGATAAAACGTCTCTTCTTTTTTTCATCAAGGCCTATTTGAGGTGGAAGAAATTTCAGAGCGACAAAGCGGTCGAGCTTCAAATCTCGGGCTTTGTAAACAATACCCATTCCACCTTCGCCAATTTTCTTAAGGATTTTGTAATGAGAGATGGTTTTACCAATCATAAAAACCTCTTAAATTTTAAGATACATGGTATTACATCTTTAGCGGTATCTAATATATGGAGTATTTTCCATAAATCAACCTAATACCATGGAATTAGTTCCATATATCACTCATATTAAGGGCAAATCATGGAAAATATTTTACCTTTTCCGTACCAGCTAAGGATATAACTATCTCATAGAAAATAGTGAAGAGAATAATTTTTTTCAGGAAAATATTCAGGAATGATTACGAAAACATATAATTTTCTTTCTAAAAGGGATTTATAAAACCGACCTATTTTGAAGTCGAACCAGAAAGCAGATACGAAACTCATCGTCATGAGAGCGAGCAGATAATCTTTTGGTGCGATCATTTCAGTTTGATTTAACAATTATTTTATATCAGGATTCGGGATTGATTTTGATAGAATATCTAATTTGATCTTCAAAATTCATATAAAGGAAATTTTAAAATATCCGATGTTAATAAGAAAGCCAAATCGGAAAAAAAGAGCAAAAATTGTAATCGGAAAATTTGATCCAACGATTTAAGAGGAAAACAGGATGGCTGATAAGCCGCATAAAAAAGCTACAATAAAAAAATCCAAACCGGGAATTGATTTAAATATCCGTGATATTTCTGATCGAAAAAATAAAGAAAGTAGTTATTCTGAAGATGAAGCCCGTTACCGTTATTATATCGAGCAAACTTCGGAAGGATTTTACCGGGAAGAATCTGCACAACCGATTTCCACCTCATTACCTGTCGATGAACAAATAAAACAGATGTATGATCATCTTTATGTAGCGGAATGTAATGATGTATTTGCTCAAATGTATGGATATCGCAATGCGCAGACTCTGAAGGGCATTAAAATGGTGAAACTTCACGGCGATGTGGATGTGCCCGAAAATATTGAAACGTCTAAAACCTTTATCATAAATGGTTACAAAATTATCGATGCGGAAACCCGGGAAGTAGATATAAATGGCGATACCATATATTTCTTGAATAATGCTGTGGGCATCATTGAAAATGATCAACTCGTCGCGATCTGGGGCACTCAGAAGAATATAACCGAACAAAAAAAGACACAGATGACGATTGAAACCTCACGGCAAAAGCTGGCCCTGCATATTGAAAATACACCTCTTGGGGTCATAGAGTGGAATCTAAACTTTGAAGTGGCCGCCTGGAATCCTGCCGCTGAAAAAATATTTGGATTTTCAGAAAAAGAAGCCCTTGGAAAACATGCTTCATTTATTATACCGCAGATTACCAAAGAACATGTTGACAAGATCTGGAGTGAACTGCTTACAAAAAAAGGTGGGGAACGTTCAACAAACGAGAATAATACCAAGGACGGGCGGATTATTCTATGTGAGTGGTATAACACACCACTGATTGATAGTGGTGGTAAAGTTATTGGTGCGGCCTCACAGGTCATGGATATCACCGAACGTAAAGAGGCTGAAGAAAAATTAGTTGTCAGCAAAGAATTATATAGTGCACTGTTTGAAACCTCACCCAGCGGTATCGCCACCCTGGATCTCAATGGTAAGTTTACTTCAGCAAATTCCACACTGCTTAAAATGTTGGGAATAAAAAAGGGTGAAATAATAGGAATTGCTTTCAAAAAGATGAAAGGTTTGAACAAGGCCTATGTTAAGGAATATTTAAAAGTATTTGAAGGAGTATTAGGAGGTAAATCATACCGTAATTTAGAATCCCCCTTTACCCTGCCGGGTGG
>CBDUVK010000225.1:0-5122 GCA_965370645.1 uncultured bacterium | reverse complement strand
ACTTAAACACGATCTGGTTCAGAATATTAAAACGGATATACAGAAATATAATCTGGAATTTTTTCAGGTATATTAAACTCACCTGAATCAAGTAAGTGGGGAAATGATTTATTATTTACCGAAACAGGATTTGTCACGCCCATAAAACCACTCCAGTTTTCTGAATATTACACTTTATATGAGATTTGAATCTTAAAACTTTCTCTCCTCTGAGTTCTTCCACCAAGAAAGCCATGAGTGCTCTCCCGTTAATTTAATTATTCCTATCATCACATACACCAAACTTGGGACAACCCTACTGATAGAATGCTTCTTAAGTGAGGCAACTATACCGAATAGACGGGATCGCTGTTTTTTCCTTTTCCTCCTTCACACCTTTTGACAAATAATGAAAATTATGTAAATTACACTATCCATATAGCAAGTTGTTTTATACAAAGGCACTGGTGCGGTTAAAACTGGATTTGGTATACAGATATTGATATTTTCGGATATGATATAAAGGTATTTGATCATATTATATGATTGCATTTTAAACATGTATATAGATGCAGTAATGGTCTAAAATGTTGTTAGACGCATGCAAAAAAACAATTAGATTGCAATGAGCATCGTTGCATATTATATTTCTACATGATAAAAAGTTTCAAACAATCTTGGTTAGAAGATTTTTGGAATAATGGTAAGCATAAAAGAGTACCAACTTTTTTAAAAAGAAGATTGATAAACAAACTTGATATGTTAAATGCGGCAAAAGATTTGAAAGATCTAAGTTCTCCTCCTTCAAACCATCTACATCCATTGCATGGAGACCGCGAAGGCCAATGGGCGATATCTGTAAGCGGACCATGGAGATTGTGTTTCAATATTGAAGATGGAGAAGTATTAAACGTTGAATTAACACAGTATCATTGAAAAGGAGAAAAAAATGTTGCCTAAAAATAGACGTCCTACCCATCCGGGAGAGATCATTCGAGAGGAATACCTGGAACCGTTAAATATGACCCAGCAGCAGTTGGCTGATGTACTAGGTGTTACTCGGGTAAGAATTAATGAAATTATCCTTGGCAAGAGATCCATAACTCCTGATACAGCGTTTCGTCTCTCGAAATGCTTCAATACTACTCCCGATTTTTGGCTTAATCTGCAGAATAATGTAGATATGTGGGACACACTTCAAATGCACCAAAAAGAGTATAACAATATACACTCACTCCTACAATAACTGCGTCTAACTGGGGCTTCAAGCAGACCCCGTCACATCCCTGTGCCGGACTCTGGCGGGAGAGCTCAGGGTTTCTTGACTTTCAGAGTTTTGTGGCCTGGCTGTAAGTATCTCAAATATCATCTCGCCGCCAGCTTAAGCCCAATCTGTTAGGCAAGATAAAAATGATTGACAAGACCGGAACAAAGTACTATATTTAGGTATGTATTTTGGTTCAAATTAGGGGTATAATTTATGAAAATGCTCAATATATCAAATGATATTGTCCCTTTAGGTGAGTTTAAGTCTGCAATATCTAAGTGGTTGAAAAGTATTAAAAATACAGGTCAACCTCTTGTGATAACTCAGAATGGCAAGCCAGCTGGTGTGTTATTGTCTCCAGAGGAATATGATGATCTGATTTATACCAAAAGATTTTTGGAATCTGTTTCCCTGGGTCTTGCAGAAGCTGACAAAGGAGAAACCTTGAGTACAATTGAATTGAAATCAGAACTTAGCAAGGCACTAAAAAGAAGAAGTTTCTAATGAAATTGTCCTGGACCCGGGAAGCTTTAAAAAAACTCATTGAAATTGAAGAGTTCGTTGCGCAAGATAGTCCAAATAGAGCGGTAGATTTCATAGACCATCTCGTTGAAAGATCAAGTTTAATTCTCGACAATCCTGAAATCGGCAGAATAGTCCCGGAGATTTCTAATGTTTCTATAAGAGAGCTGTTAATTGAGAGTTATCGGTTAGTGTATCGAATAAAAACCACAGAGATTGAGATTTTAACAGTATTTGAAGGCCACAGACTTCTCAGGAGAGATGAAATACTGAGAGGGCAAGAAGAATAAAGAATCATTATCCACCCAGGGCATCAAGCCGACCCGAAGGGCTGGAGGTTTCTTGAATTTCCAGATTACCATCTCAAGTTTTTTATATTTTAACCATAAATTAGCGTACACACTTAGCTTATGCCCTATTTGTTATCCTAAAAAAATCAATTTGAAGTTATAAAAAAAGAAATACGGGAATGTAAAAGCAGCAGATTCTTCAAAAGTTTGAAAGGTTTAATAATATGACAGGAAAATTTTATATTGGCTTAACCTTAGTCTCGATTTTTGCATTTTTTTTCTTGTTATTCGGGCTCTTTCACAGGTTAAAAATATCCCCGTCAAAAACTTCCGACGCACTGGCGGCCCTTACATTCTTAAGTGCTCAAAGAACTTACCCGAATGATACTATTCCTAATGCTGCTCATTATGCAGCTTTCGAATATTCATACCAAAATTTAAAAAGTGGTATAAGTAGTACAATATCTGTGGAGCCCTGGCGCACTATCGGTCCCCACAATATCGGCGGTCGCACATTGACAATTGCCTTTAATCCCCAAAACCCGAATACCATATATGCCGGATCAGCAAGTGGCGGCTTATGGAAAACAAAGAGTGCGGGAATCGGACCGGATGCCTGGAATTATGTCTCAACCGGATTCCCGGTCCTGGGAGTCAGTTCCATCGCTATTACACCAGAAGACTCAAATACTATTTACATCGGAACGGGAGAAGTATATTCATATCAAAATTCCTCCGGTGGTATATCAGTGCGTGAAACACGGGGAAGTTATGGGATAGGAATTCTTAAAACCACAGATGGTGGCGTATCCTGGAGTAAAAGCCTGGACTGGTCTTACCACCAGCAGCGCGGTATTCAGGTGGTAAAACTTAATCCTCAAAATTCATCTATAATTTGGGCCGGCACTACCGAAGGTACATACAAGTCAACTGATGCCGGAGTAAGCTGGTCTAGGGTAAATTCTACTATAATGGTTACCGATTTAGCTATTAATCCGGATGATACAAATATTGTCTTCATTGCCTGCGGAAATTTCGAAAGTACGGGACATGGAATTTATCGGACAACTGACGGAGGAAGCAGCTGGATAAAATTAACACAGGGCTTGCCCTCAACATTTGGTGGCAAGGCACATTTAAGCATTTATCCTTCCTATCCCAGCATAATATTCGCCAGCATCGGTAACGGACATACCGGTGGTGCAGGTAGCTGGCTTTGCAGATCCGATAATAATGGCGATTCCTGGACAATTGTTTCCATTGAAGATTATGCCTCCTTTCAAGGTTGGTTTTCCCATGATGTTTGCGTTCACCCGTCAGATTCAAATATCGTATTTGCAGTGGGATTGGATATTTGGAAATCAACCAGCGGTGGTACAAATCTAGTGCGAAAATCAGATCGAACGGTCAAATATTGGGGCAGAATTCCTGCTGGTGGAAATGAAGGTCCTCCGGAATACTCTCACGCCGACCATCACGATCTGGTTTTTCATCCTTTCAATCCTGATATTATATATTTTGCGACAGATGGAGGTATTTTCAGGACTACTGATGGTGGTGAAACTTTTGAAGGAAGAAATGGGGGATATCAAACCACACAGTTTTATCCTGGTTTTTCAAGTTCTCCACTTGATTCAACTTTTGCTCTTGGTGGTAAACAGGATAACGGTACATCAATCTACGATGGACAACTTGCCTGGATAAAAGCATTGAATGCCGATGGAAGTTGGAGCGCAATTAACTCCTCAAATGACACTGTCATTTATGCATCCTGGCAAAGACTTACCATTCAAAAATCAACTGATAGAGGATTAAACTGGTCTAATATTTCACCACCCCTGGGTGGAACTTCAGGTTTTATTGCTCCCTATGTTTTAGGAATCAACGATCCTGAAGTAATTTATGCAGGTCGCAGTCATGTTTACAAATCGACTAATGGGGGGATAACCTGGAGACTGACCAACAGCAATCTTGAACTTGATGGTAATCCGGTTTTATCAATCGCAGTATCGTATAGTAATAGTGATGTTGTTTATGCAACAACTGCACCGGTGTCAGTTAGGGCAGGAATTTTCCGCACCACAAATGGTGGGTTAATATGGGAAAACATTACCGGAACTGTTCCTGATAGATACCCGGTTGATGTTGCTGTAGATCCCAATGATGACTCAATTGTCTATGTTGTATTTTCAGGTTTTGGATCGTCGCACCT
This sequence comes from uncultured bacterium, assembly GCA_965370645.1. Taxonomy (GTDB): domain Bacteria; phylum Calditrichota; class Calditrichia; order RBG-13-44-9; family RBG-13-44-9; genus RQOF01. Next base: position 852 of record CBDUVK010000225.1, on the reverse strand, counting down.
GTTTAAATCTTCGGATGGGGGTAACAATTGGTTTGATATTGGTGTTTCCCTGCCCGACATACCAACTTCGGCAATTGCTATCGATCCGGATTTTCCGGACCACCTTTATATAGGAAATGATATCGGTGTATACGTTTCTATTGATGGAGGAAACTCATGGGCAACATTTCAGGAGGGATTACCTGATGCAGTAATCGTTATGGATTTAAGTGTATCTCCGCTTAATCGAAAGCTACGAGTCGCAACTCATGGAAACGGGGTATATGAAAGAGAACTACTTGAGGGAGTAGTCCCAATTACAGAAAGTGACATAGTTATTTTGGATTTCGCCTTAGAACAAAATTATCCAAATCCCTTCAATCCACAAACAATTATTTCCTATTCAATCGCAGAAACTGCGCCAGTTTCTTTACAAATTTATAATAGTCTTGGACAAGAAATCAGAACGCTTGTAAAAAACCAGATAAGAAATCCTGGAAAATATCAGGTTATATGGGATGGTAGAAATAATTCTGGAAAGAAGGTCTCTTCAGGCATTTACATCTACCGATTACAGGTTCGCAATTTTGTGGCATCGAAACGTATGTTATTAGCAAAGTAAAACAAAAAAGTTAGGTGATCCTAATCCAGTGAGGTAGATTGTTTTTTATCTGGCGACACAGCTTCTGTCCCGACCTCAAAGTACTCTGATTTTCCGAATGAAATCCCTTCCTGGTTTGGCGCTGCTAAACCGGCTTTTGAAAATCTTGGATGATTTTCATCTGGACGATTGCTGGAGGCAAGTTAGAAGACAGGCTGCTCTCAGCTTTCGAAAATCCTGGATGATTTTAATCTCCGCCAATGACCGGAGGC
>CBDUVK010000224.1:0-5129 GCA_965370645.1 uncultured bacterium | reverse complement strand
AGGATTTGGATACGATGTTGGGGATCGGCAAGATTCTGGGTGGGATCGCCAAAGAGATGAAATTTTTGATAATTTACGCTGAAGCTGGAAGCCAGATAAAAAGCCTCCCCGATCAGTTTACTGGATAAAAACTCAGACCGTCCGTTAAATAGATGATTATAGAAGGCAGTCGTAAAAGCGACATTCCCGGATACATATACAGGACGGCTTGCCGAAATCACCCCCATACCTCCCTTCTGCGATAACCAGATCAATTCCTCACTCATAGAGGGTCGTGAGGGATTATCAAATTTACCCCAGGTACAGGTGGCAGCAACCCAGATGGGTAATCTGTAATCGTTCTGGAATTTGGGCAGATCACGAGAGCGATGCAGTACCGATTCATGAGCCCAGGTATCGGTATCTCCATGCCCAAAAAAATTAATCATCAGGGTTCCCCGATTGATTTGATTGATCAGATCTTCCGTGGCTTTGGGTTTCCAGCGACCTAATCCCCCCGGAATCTTTTCATAATCGTGCAAATAGATTTTGCTGAGGTTAAATTTCCGTGGAACATAAGAATTCGCGATAATTTCAGTGGGTCGCAGATGATAAGAGAGTTCATGATTTGAGCCGGGACCACCTACTTCGTCATCGGAAACAAATGTGAGCCAGGTCTGCCACCCGTTTTTATCAGGATCCAATAAATAAGATTTCTGGTACTTTTCAGCTTTATCACGGTAGATTTCAATTTGCTCGGTATTTTCTACCGGTAGCCGTCCGATGGGAAGGGTGGGATCAATATTGGTCAGGCTTCCACTCATGCCCAGTGCCACATAAAAATTATCCACTACCCGGCTATCAATTTCACCATTATTTGATATCTCAAAAGGCGGCATCCAGTTCGGAATTTCCTGTAAGCGGAGCCCACGGTAGTCATAGTGACCATCACCAAAGAGTAATACATAGTTCAGGGTATCACTCCAATTATCATAAGCATATTTAATAAAATCCCGAATCGCCGTCACATCACGCACCGAAGAAGAAAATTCCAGAAAAATCTGTTCCAATTCAACTCTTTCAGTTTCCATAGGATTGGGAATCTGGCTCTCACGCCAGATTTCCAAAAACTCCGTATCCTCATAAAACTCCGATGGCGTGATTATGATGAGTTCCGCACGTCGAGCCGGATCTCTCAGGTTGGGCCGGTTTTCCAGGAGTTCGATACTACCAATATCCCTAACTACAGTCGGTGAGAATATATAAAAATTCCGGGCATCAGTCAGACTGGATTCACTTTGAAAAACTACATTCTGACCATTCTGCAACGGTTCAACCTTCTTCACGTCAGTATAATCAGTAATATTCCAAACCTGATTCTGACCTGAGGGTAAACCGGAAACAGTGTACTCAACTGGTGAGTTTGCCGCGATAACATCCCGGAATCGAAGCGCGTTATTTTCAGCAGTGAATGGGCGTTTCAGGCTAACCTCAAAATTATCCAGGTATACTTCACACCCTTCCAGATTACCAATATGCTGAATTTCCAGTTGGTTGGCGCCTGCCTGTAACGGATTTAAAGCGGTATTCTGGTATGACCTGATCAGGGTTGCATTATTGGTTAATAAAAGATTATCGAGGATGATCTGATTATTGAGCAGAACCTTCAGATTATACCGAAAAGTTTCAATTGTTCCATAAAAACTACCCGACCCCCCATGAAAGCGGAAACTTATTTTCACCGAATCATTGGCCAAATTCTGCGGAAGATTAAAACTGGTTGATTTTTTATCGCTGGTTCCGATCATTTTCAACCAGTACCAATCCGTACCTGACGAAAGAATATTATTCTCATCGACTTCAATATGAAACGAATCCCAAAATCGGCTGGGTCTGCGTGGATTTGAAACCTGAGGAGATGGGATTGAGATGATTCTTTTGCCGGGCTGACTATTAAAAGTGAACAGATAATAGTTAGTCTCATCATAGGGATAAAGCGTGCGGCTGCCATCCGGATTTCCGTAATATTGCCAGGCAATTTTCCCACCGATATTTGCCGGAACATAGCCACCCAACCCTTTTCCATAAAACCGTACCCAATCATTATCATCCATCATACCATCATTATCATTATCCAGCACCTCAACCGCAATTTCGTTCAGATCGTCGGGACGCTCCTCCAAAACACTATACGGGAGGGCAAATCCGCCATAATTAAACAGCTGTATGGTATTAATTTGAATATTGTCGATATCAATACCTGCAGAACGCAGCTTTGCACCTGTCATCTGATAGATCCCTTCTTCCTGTATGGGAATCCGATACCATTCGCCCAGACTCAGATCATAGTTGGCAAAAGCTTTACTTAAACGAACCGGGGTAACAGAGGTGAATTGCGCAGCCTGCTCGTAGTTAATAATCTTGTGACGGAAAATATTTCGATCTTTTGTACTGAAAGATACAGGGGTCTGTCCCTGACGGCCTCCTTTAAATTGAAATAAAATCTGCATGGTTTTATTAATAAGAACTTCCCTGCTGCCGGGATAGTATCTGATGGGACTAATACGTAATGGCACCACATTCACACCACGATAATCATATGGTTGACCAATATCAATATCTATTTCCGGATAAGGAAAAGCTGCATTATATATCTCATCATTCATCATTTGAAGCGGATTCCCTTCCGGCAGACTAAAAATACCACGTGGTATTATTGTCACATTGCGGCGATTTTCTGTTTCCGCGGCGATCAATTGATAAGAGATCTCCGCCCCAACCGGGAAAGCCAAACGAGTCAGAAGAATGGGAATGGCGGGATTACCAAATTTATCTTCACAGTTACCATCTTCAAATTGATAGAGATGATATATATTTCCATTTATCTCAAATACATGTTCCTGAAAATTTTCCAGGCGAACTTCGACAAGCACCGATTGAGCGGACTGTTTAAGGATTTTATATTTAGAAATGGCAAGCGAGGGAATGATCAGTAAAAAAACCATTAAAAATCTTAACTTCATAAAAATATTCTCCAAAAAATTCATACTCTTTAAAATAACATTTGTATACTTTTTGTTCCTTCTAATCTATTTTTTTCGTGCCATTGAATTTACTGGCACACTACCCGGGGTGCAAATGTAAAATTTAGTACTATTTATAGGATGAAACAGGAAAAATTAGAATAGGTATCTCAAATAAATTCTGCCCAGTGAAAAATATTGTCTTCTTATGTTTAAGTCATTATAGGTCCTGGGAAAAAATGTTCCAAACAGATGTAATTTGCTCCCTAATTGATAGAGTATGGTCAGACGGGGACCAAAGGCATGATAATCCCTAATTAATTTTTTTTCCGGCGAATAAGCCCACTCTTTGCGAATATACCAATTCAAGGCTGCCGCCAGTTCAAATCCGGCAAATCTGTAATATTTCAGTCCAATATCAATTAGGTGACTGAGCAACTCACGTGATATTTGCTGGGCAAAAACATCCTTGTAAAAGGTCCCATTATCTTCTCTTTCCATTTGATATATTAACTGAAGTTTCATACCCCTGCTCAGGCGTACCTTGAATGTATCGGTAAATACCAGGGTTCTTAAAAGGTAGCTTCGGACCTCCGGAAGGATATCTTCAAAGTCAAAAACAGTATAATTTGCCAGTATTCTGATCTGGTATTTATTTTCTAATGTCTCACCCAATCGATAAACAAAAGAAGGTGAGAGTTGGTAAATTCGATTCCAGTTATTATTGGCACTCCGTGCGGGATGAATATAGATCTGGTGATATAAATAGACATAGGCATTGAGATAAAAGGAAAAATATTCACTAAAGCGATGGCGGTATAGAGCATCGACAATAAAGCGGATATTATCCTCGTCAATTGTCTGGGTGGTATCCGGGGAGGAGTATTCATATTTTGTATAAGAGAAAGAGAACCTGGTTTCATTGGATGGATTCATTTTCCAGTTTAGTAACAAATTAAAGGCTGCCTGCAGACCGTCGATATCGGTTCGGGCTTCATCAGATCCAATCGGTCGGCGGGAGGCCAGGGTTGTGATCTGGCTGGTGGTAAACGCAAAAGCAGAAAGTAGTTTTCTGCCGTTATAACGGATACCTACACGATTTGCCAAATTTAATTCCTGGCGGTGATTGTGCAATGAGAAATTACTCTGGGTAATATCCCGGTCCTGTAATTTTGTTTCGATCTGAAAAACGGATTTATTGGATATTCGATAGCTCAGATCGTTGTACAGGTAGCGTGAATTTATCCCCACATCTTCCAATTCTTTAGTCTGCTGATCAGCCCCGGGTGGGAGCGGATAACTATTTTCCACCAGTTCATAACCTACCTGAAATGAGTCACTGGCCTGTTCTGAAAACTGTTTTCGAAATGCTAAAAAATACCGGTGTTCCTGATTTTTGCGATCAGGGTAGAAGAAGAGTGAGGTAAAACCTTTGGTTGAAGTAGAATATCCTCCCAAATCGTAACTTCGTACATCCAACTTGATCTGAGAATATAATCCCTGATCTCTAAAATTGAAAATATCTTCCGAAGCCCAGCCCAAGGAGGGAGAAATAGAAAACTTCTTTTTCGGTTTAAAATCAACTTCCTGAAAGAAAATGTGTTTACTGAATTTCAGGGAAGTATTATCATCAGAAAAAATTGTAGATTTTATATGGCTGGTCGTTCTAAATTTTGAAGAAATATTATATGACCAAAAAGTAAGAAGATTATTTTCGTCTCGCCATTTATTATTGCGGACGGTCTCTAAAAACAGATTGCTGGTAAATTGATTATCAAAGTAAAAACGTGATCCTGCCTGTGATGAGGTTTCCCAATGTATTTGACCAAGCCAGTTCCAGCTTAAATTATCTTTAAATACATTAAGATAATATTGCCCGGTTTGGGAATATATCAACTCCGGAAGACAGGAAAAGAGTACCAAAATGATGACGAATTTTGCTTTCATGCCTTTATCATGTTACATGAAAAATGGCTTCTTTTGTAATTAAGCCGGAGTGTACAGTAAGAACAGGGACATTTAATTTAATGATACAGCTTAATATATTTCGAAATGAAATTGACTTTTTATAAAAAGGTTTTTGGTGTCCCGATAGGGACACAATATCTTTAGAAACCGTATTTATTT
>CBDUVK010000223.1:0-5135 GCA_965370645.1 uncultured bacterium | reverse complement strand
CAATGGTCTCCTTGATATAACTCTCAGTATGAATAGCAAAGATATTGCCAATCTATTTTTCAAGGAATAGCTGGATTTTAGGCCGCACAGGAATCCAAAATCTGGGAAATTTTTATACAGCGGGTGAGATTCAAATTGAAGCCATAGAGTAGGACCTTAATTTGATGAAATATCAATCCGGAATAGAGAAACGAATTGATCATGATTAAGCTGAATGATTCATCACGCAAAGATGCTCGTCACTCGTTTCTCGTTCCTCATTAAGTCATTCTTTATAATGGAAGCAATGAGTATCCGGTACCGAGCAACGAGTAGCTAGTAACGAGTATCGCTTTATCCTAAAAGGAATATATCTTTGCGTCCTTTGCGGCTTGGCGTGAGATCTTAAAAATAATCGAACTAAAAATTAAATTAGAATCAATGCTAATTTTTTATCATAAAATTATAATTGATATATCACCGAAAATTTTCTAATTTCATTTTACCGAATGAAAATTTTAATAGCTGACTATTTACGCATATGAAGGTAAAACCAGAAATTACCCTTAAAGGTATTCCAGCTTCTCCCGGCATTGCTATCGGTCCGGCATATATCTATCATGAGTTGACTTATGAACCGGAGCTTCAGATAATTGCAGATGACGATATCGAACATGAAATTAAATCATTCCGTAAAGCAATCAATGCCAGCCGCCGCTATTTAAAGAAAACCTACCGGGAATCCGATAAAAAATATGGGCAGGATTTTGCCGATATCCTGCAGGTTCAAATTTCCATCCTGGAAGATGAAATATTTTTAAATGAAGTTGAATTACTGATTTCTGAAAAAAACTTCAATGCAGCCTATGCTACCTTCAAGGTTTTCAGAAGTAAAAAGGAACATTTCTTACGATTATCAGACGAATACCTGCGGGAACGGGCCTTAGATATACAGAATCTAAAGCGCCTGATTCTCAAAAAACTCCTGGGGAAAAAAATTGGCTTTAATTTTAAGAAACCATCTCTGGTTGTCGCTGATAATGTCAGTCCGGCTGATATTATAAAATTACATCACAAAAAGGCGTTGGGTTTCTGCACCAATGTGGGCGGAAAAAACTCTCATACAGCCATTGTGGCGAGATCGCTGGGCGTTCCCGCGGTGGTGGGCACAGAGTTTATTACCAACATGGTGAAACAGGGAGATGAATTAATTCTTGATGGGGGTGAAGGAATCATCATCATCAATCCTACAACAGAAAGAATTAAGTCTTACACTGATAAACGCCAGGATTTCTTTGTTGTTGATAAAAATCTGCTTAAAACTGCTTCGGAACCTGCATTATCACTTGATGGCAAAAAAATACAGGTCATGGGAAATATAGAATTCGCAGAGGAGTTAGAACAGTTAAGAAAATCAGGAGCAGAGGGTATTGGACTCTATCGTACTGAAGGTCTTTTCTTATCCGGTACATCACTCCCCTCAGAAGATTATCAAACCGAACAATACTTAAAATTTGCTGAAGCTGTAAAACCTGCTGATGTAATCATCAGGACCCTGGATGTGGGTGGTGATAAGCTTTTACCGGAACTTGTTGGCTTAACAGAAAACAATCCATTTCTCGGTTGGCGAGCAATCCGGTTTTGCCTGGATCACAAAGAGATATTCATCCCTCAGCTTAAAGCCATTTTACGTGCAAATCTGCATAAAAATATGAAGTTGTTATTGCCCATGATTAGCTCTATTGAAGAAATACTGCAGGTAAAACAGATATTAAATGAAGTGAAAGAATCTTTAACAGCAGAAGGTAAAGAATTTAATCCCGACATCGAAGTCGGTATGATGGTTGAAATTCCCTCAGCAGCAATCAAGATTGAAGATTTTATGCAGCAGGTGGATTTTTTCAGTATCGGTACCAATGATCTCGTGCAATATACGATGGCAGTGGACCGGGCAAATGAAAAAATCTCCCATTTATATAATCATTTTCACCCTGCTTTGATAGAACTTTTAAAAAAAGTGATTGATGCCGGTAAAAGGAACAATAAACTCGTCAGCTTGTGTGGTGAAATGGCGGGCGATCCGGTAGCAATTCCCCTGTTAATCGGTATGGGATTGGATAATCTTAGCGTTGCCCATTATGCTATCCCGGAAATCAAAGACGTCATCCGCCATATCACACTGGAAGCTTGTGAGAAATTATATTCAGATGTAAAAAATTGTAAAACCGCATCAAAAAGCCAATACCTATGTGAATTATTTTATTCAGAGATTTTTACTGTTCCTCATGATCTGACAAATCACAACAGTGGTGTCTATAAAAAAATGTAAAAAGAAGATAAGTTTATTCTCTAAACACAGGAGTGTGTAGATGCAAACATCAGATCATTCAAACTTTTTTCAATTCATTTCTAATTTCCCCAACCAAATTGACGAGGCCGCAAGTTTAATTAAAAATCTTGATATTAAATCTTTAAAAAAAGATTACCAGCAGGTTGTATTAACCGGCATGGGAGGGTCGGCTATTGCGGGTGATTTATTGAAATCTTACTTACAGGATGAATTTACTATTCCTTTCTTTGTTAACCGAAATTATTCTCTGCCAAATTTTATCGGACCACAGACGTTAGTGATTGCCTGTAGTTATTCAGGCAATACCGAAGAAACCATCAGTGCCACCGCAACGGCTTTGGAGAAAAAAGCCACAATCATTGGATTGGCAAGTGGAGGTAAGCTTGAACAGTTATTAACAAAAAAAGGGCTGCCTTTTGTAAAAATTCCTGACGGATATCCACCGCGGCAGGCTCTCGGATACCTGTTCTTCCCAATTCTTAATTTATTTCAGCATTTGGATCTAATTCAACCAAAGAATGAAGAGATTCGTGAAACTATAAAGGTCCTGCAGGAACTACGGGAAAGAAATGCCCCCCATGCTATCCACAATCACATCCTGGCAAAGTTGATCGCCCAAAAACTCTATAGGAAAGTACCGGTGATCTATACGGCTTCAGAACTATTATACCCGGTGGTAACTCGCTGGCGGAATCAATTCAACGAAAACTCCAAAGTACTGGCTTTCAGCAATGTATTACCCGAACTCAACCATAACGAAATAGTGGGTTGGGAAGCACCGCGGGAGGTATTGGAGAAATTCAATATACTGTTCCTCAGGGATCAATCAGAATTATCTCGAAATAAAATCAGGTTAGACATCACCAAAGATATTTTTCAGAAAAATAATGTTCCCATTTTTGAAGTTTTTGCGGAAGGAAAATGCCCGTTAGCCCGAATTTTCTCGCTGATTTATATCGGTGACTGGGTAAGTTACTATTTAGCACTATTATACGAAAAAGATCCTTTCAAAATTGACAGCATTCAATTCCTCAAAGATTCACTTGCTAAATTTAAAGATGATGTAAAGGTTTGAGGGCTAATTAAACCGATATGCATCATGGGCAAAACGAACATAAATTTCTCCACATACATGGATTCCCGCCTGAAGATCGCGGGAATGACAGGAAATAGGGTTGTCATTCCCGAGGTTTTTTGTCGGGAATCCATTTGAATAAAATAAAAAGTATGGAAAAGTATAAAAATCAGGAATATACAGAACGAAGTAATTACTCAAATATGGAGACTATATGAATCGTTACAGTTTTTCCTCGGAATCAGTTACTGAAGGTCATCCGGATAAAATGGCAGACCAAATTTCGGATGCTATTCTGGATGCTATTATTAATAACGACTCATTTGCCAGAGTAGCATGTGAAACATTTATCAGCAACGGACTGGTATTTATCGGCGGAGAAATCAGTTGTGAAACTTATGTTGATATCCCCAGTGTCGTAAGGGAAACTGTCCGGGATATCGGATACACAGATCCTCACTACGGGTTCGATTATGAAAGCTGCGCAGTGCTAACCAACATCAATCAGCAATCTCCCGATATAGCTATCGGGGTTGACCGGGCTGGTGCAGGAGATCAGGGAATGATGTTTGGCTACGCATCGAACGAAACCGAGGAATTTATGCCCCTCCCTATTATGCTGGCACACAGAATAACCATGCGCCTGAGTGAAGTCCGCCGCAAGAAAATTCTACCCTACCTGCGTCCGGACGGAAAATCACAGGTTACAGTTCGCTACAAGCAGGGAAAACCGGAAGCAATAGAGAAAATTGTAGTGTCCGCGAACCATGATCCGGATATCACTCTTGAGGATCTTCAGAATGATATTTCGCGTGAGGTAATTGATCCCCTCATCCCCGCAAAATTACGGGATAAAAATATTCAGTTTTTTATCAACCCTACCGGTCGTTTCGTTGTGGGTGGTCCCAAAGCCGATACCGGATTAACCGGTCGCAAAATTGTGGTGGATACTTATGGTGGATCCTATCTGGTCGGGGGAGGCTGTTTTAGTGGGAAAGATCCCACCAAAGTAGATCGATCTGCATCCTATTTTGCCCGTTATGTCGCCAAAAACATCGTGAAAGCCGGACTGGCGGAACGGTGTGGTATACAGGTTGCCTACGCTATTGGGATTGCTGAACCGGTTAGTCTAATGGTCGAGACTTTTGGAACCGGTACCATTTCGGATCAACAATTAACTAAAATTGTACTCAACACATTTGATTTTACTCCCGGAGGTATTATTAATCACCTTGAGCTGTTGCGACCCATCTATAAAAAAACCGCCGCATTCGGGCATTTCGGTAGAAAAGATAAGGATTTTACCTGGGAGGCGACTGACAAGGTTAAAGAATTGTTAAAACAGACTTGAAATTTTTTGGAGATACAGTCATATGGAAATGGAAGAAAAGCGAATTCCTTTATTACAGTCGATGGGATACCCCGAGAAGGCAATCCAATTTATTATAAATAAAACTAATGCCGGAGAGTTGCCCTCAGCTACCCTCAGTGCCAAAAATCAGGGAAACTGTGGTGACATCATGATATTGCACCTGAAAATTGAGCAGGATGTCATAACCGATGCCAAATATGACTACATCGGATGTGCTGGATTACAGGCAGCGGCCTCTGCGTTAACCGACATGATTATCGGCATGAGCTTAAAAAATGCCCAAAAGATTGAATCCGGAGATATTCTCAGTTACCTGGGCGGTTTACCGGAACAGAAACATGAATGTGCCCTTTTAGCAA
>CBDUVK010000222.1:0-5135 GCA_965370645.1 uncultured bacterium | reverse complement strand
AAAAATCGGGGCTATTGACCTGGATAATTATAAATTCTTTATCCTCAATTGCCCCGAGCTTCAGCTCGGGGAATAGAAATCCCATATCAATCTTTGTGCTTCAGCCCCTTCTTTCACCTCCATTATTCGCCAGTTTCATCCTGCAATTTTTATTTTACCCGGATGTTCAGTAACAACTTCCCCAATAATTTCGCCTGTATCAAGTCCCCTCTTTTTTAATTCCCGGGTCAAACTATCCACCTTATCTTCCGGGACTGAAATGAGCAATCCCCCTGATGTCTGGGCATCAAAAAGCACCGTAGATTGCTCCTCGCTCAAGGAATTGTGAATCTCGACTTTATCTTCAAGATATGCCCGGTTGTTATGGGTACCCCCGGGAACAAATCCTTCCGTTACAAGGGGAATAACTTCTTTGAAGTAAGGTACTTTTGAAGCCCAGATTTTCATCCCCACCTTCGAAGCCGCGGCCATCTCATAGCTGTGTCCCAACAACCCAAATCCAGTAATATCGGTGCAGGCATTCACCCCTATCTCCTGCATCACCTCCGAAGCTGTCTTATTCAAGCTGGTCATTAGTTTGGTTGCCCGGTTGGCCAGTTCCCCAAGATCTTTACCGGACTTTAGCGCTGTTGAAATAATTCCCGTTCCCAGAGGCTTGGTTAAAACCAATTTATCACCTGATTGAGCCCCGGAATTGGTCACAATTTTATCCGGATGAATCACACCGGATACTGATAATCCATACTTCAACTCCTCATCCAGGATGGTATGCCCACCCACGATTACTGCCCCGGCCTCCGCTGTTTTATCGAATCCACCGGTAAGAATTTCTTCCAATACAGACATAGGCAAAATTTTATGGTGGAAACCCACTATATTTAAAGCGGTAACCGGCCGACCTCCCATAGCGTACACATCGCTGATTGAGTTGGCGGCAGCAATCTGGCCATAAGTATAAGGATCATCCACAACCGGGGTGAAGAAGTCCACTGTTTGGATAAGTGCAAGATCATCCGTTAATTTGTAAACTCCGGCATCGTCCGCAGTATTGGTGCCAACCAGAAGATTGGGGTGCTGAGGTTGCGGTATATTATTTAGTAGCTCACCTAACGCCGTTAGGCTCAATTTTGATGCTCACCCGGCACATTTTACTGTTTCCGTGAGACGCTTTATCTCTTGATCTGTCATAAGTACAGTTCTCCAAATTCCAGAGTATTAAAAGAAAGATTGTTATAAATATTTTAATCTGAATAATACATCACGCAAAGAATGTGAAAAACAATAAAAACGTTTCTCGCCCCTCGTCACTAGTTACTCGTCAAATCTTGGATAATTTAACCAGAAGCGAGTAACGAGTATCCAGCATCTTGATCAAATTTATTGCATGAGATATTATATATTTATTAAACCTGGCTATTTTAACTATTTATTTGCCAGCCTTCTTATTTCCCCATCTCGCTCGGTAATATTAAGTTTATCGAAGTAAACTAAAATGGGTGTGGCAAATTTCCTGGTACTATTAATCATTTCCCGAAATTCACCTAAGCGAATTTCATCATGATTATCAAAATAAGCTACCAAAATCGCTCGAGCCTTGTCAAGACATTTCTTGTGAAATATAGAGGGTTTTTCATAGTATTTTATTTCTACTAAAATACCCAATTCAATGAGCCCCGTGACCACATCAGTTATCTCTTGAGGCCTGCCTTCCACCTCCTCTACTATTTCATCCCAACCTGGGGTGACAAACTCCCGGCTTAAATAGATTTCTTCCACCTTCTTTTTTATCTCTTCATGTTCAGCAGTAAATTTAATTGCATGTCCCGACAGGAATATCTTTTCATCCTTGGTTTTTATTGCATCGTTCCGGAGTAACGGATTTAATATGGCATCCAGAAGTGTGGTATTGATTTTACCAAACAGCCGTTCGTTGATTTCCGATTTCTTAATACCGGAAAGCATGGGATATTCCGAATGATATTCTTTCAGGAAATCGATAACATTTTGTTGACCTTGTTCATAGTGATTGGTATGAATAACAGCCCACTCCGGTTTTTCAGAAATCACGGTGATGAGGTTCTGACCTTTCAATGAATCCAACACTTCCCGTACCACTTCTGAATTAAATGAAAGCTCCTGCGCTAAATCTTTAACTGTCTTCATCACGAATTTGTTTTTTAATAAATACTGCTCAACAACGTTTGCAGGATCACCCTCTTCAAGCAAGGTATATTGTTTCAATTCCTTCTCAGGTAAATATTTAAGTTTTAGAGGATGGACATCAACGATGGTACCGCCACCGATAGTTCGTTCCGGTGAAAAACTCCGGATAACATACATATCACCATATCCCGCCACACAGGGAGATTCCAGTCGAAACTGGATAAATGCGGATTGGCCTGGCAATAGATCCTTTTTTTCCAGAAGGACAATCCGGGCAATAATCTCCCCGGTACCAATATGAAACCGCACCCGGGTTCGATTCTTTAGTGAGTTGGGACAGGATTTCAGGAGATGCAAGCGTGCATTAAGCATATAGGTGGGATTGTAATAACCAGGCTGAGCCAGCATGTTACCCCGATCTATTGCGGTCTTCTCAATATCCATCAAATTTATAGCAGCCCGCTCACCAACGATACACATTTCCAGAGACTTGTTATGTACCTGAACCCGTCGGACCCGTAATTTCTGTTGTTGAGGCAGAATTTCAACCGTATCACCGGGTTTACAGGAACCGGACAGAACCGTTCCCGCAATGATAGTTCCGCTACCCTTAATGGTAAATACTCTGTCGATCCACAAGCGAAACAAACCCTTATCCGGCCGGGCTTCAACTTCCTGAATCTGAGTTAATAACAGTTGTTTGAATTCTTCAATGCCCTCCCCGGTTACACTGGAGACGGGAACAATCGACGCACCTTCTAAAAAGGTACCCTTTACCAGGTTTTTCACGTCCTCAGTTACCAGTTCTATCCAATCTTTTTCAACCAGATCTACCTTGGTGAGAACAACAAGACCTTTTTTCACACCAAGTAATTGTAATATTTCAAAATGTTCTTTGGTCTGAGGCATAACACCATCGTCGGCAGCAATAACCAGCAGAACCAAGTCAATCGTACTTACCCCCGCCACCATATTTTTAATGAATTTTTCATGGCCGGGCACATCAATAAAAGTGATATTATCTCCCAGGAATGCAAAACCAAGATCAATCGTTATTTCTCTTTCTTTCTCTTCTTTTAGTCGGTCCGGATCGGTACCCGTGAGGGCTTTGACCATGAGTGATTTACCATGATCAATATGTCCGGCAGTTCCAATTACAATATGATGAATCATTTCTATCTTCAGCCTTTTTTCTCTATAACCCTATCTCTCGAAATTTGGGATACTTAACCGAAGGGAAGAAGACAAATCCGAGTAATAAGCAGTTATCATTCTATACCCCCTTTCTAAGTCGAATTCCCTCGACGTTTCCCTTGTTATATCTAACTTGGTTTATTCACAAAATCTCATACAAGGATCATGATACTGCCTCTGACTGACATTAAATAGCCCAGATTGCACAAAAAATATCCACGGATTACACGGATTTTCACAAATTATTTAACTATTTAATTATTTTAAAATATTTCATGAAAGAGTTTCGTGTTAATCCGTGAAATCAGTGGATAATCATTTTTACGCTCCAGGCGGCTTTGCTCGATGAATTTTTCTGGTTATGACAGATTTTAGGCGTCTGAAAATATTTCCCGGATTGCTTCCCCCACTGTTTTTATTTCATCTTCTTTAATGGTGCGAAAATCCAATAGAAGCTCATCTTTGAAAATACGGCTGAAAATCGGCGGGTCATATGCCCTTAAACGGGCACCCAGGGTTTCAGCAGACATATTTCCAGGTCTTAAAGAAATTAATTTAGTAGGGATATCCTGTGCCGGGAGCGAACCACTTCCCATCTGAGAATAGCCATTCACAACTTGAATGTCACATTTACCTTCCAAACTCTCTTTTAAATGACGTCGAAAGGTTCGGGCACGATTAGCCAGCTTCTTGACGGGAAGAGTTAACAATCTAAGAACCGGATGTTTTTCCGGTAAAGTTTCCATATCTAGATACAATTTCAGGGTAGCTTCCAGGGCGGCATAAGTTAGTTTATCACAGCGAAGTGCCCGGGTGAGCGGATTTTTCTTGGTAAGTTCGATATAGCGCTTCTTTCCGATGATGATTCCACATTGCGGACCACTTAATATTTTATCCCCGCTAAAGGTTATGATGTCAGCACCTGTTTTGATACTATCCTGCACCAGCGGTTCATCCGGAAGTCCATATTTGCGAAAATCTATTAAACAGCCACTACCAATGTCATCCATAACAGGCAGGTTTTGATCTTTTCCCAATTGGACTAATTCCTTTAAAGGAACTTCGGAAGAAAAGCCGATAATCTGGTAATTACTGGTATGCACTTTCAATAGTAGGGCGGTCTCTTCTGTGATAGCATCCTGATAATCCCGCAGATGGGTTTTATTGGTCGTCCCCACATCTATCATGGTGGCACCACTCCGTTTCAATATATCGGGTATTCGGAATGAACCGCCAATTTCGATGAGCTGACCCCGGGAAATGATAACTTCCTTCTCAAAGGCCAGAGTGTTAAGAACCAGCAAAGTTGCGCCGGCATTATTATTTACGACTAATGCCGCCTCGGCCCCGGTCAGATAGCAGATCAGCTCTTCCACATGGGCATAACGATCACCCCGTTTACCGGTATCCCGGTCAATGGCCAAACTGCAATAGTTTTGAATTGCGGTGGCAATGGCCTGCTGCGCTTCCCGGCATAAAGGCGCTCTTCCAAGAGCGGTATGTAAAATAATTCCCGCAGCATTAATGGCAGGTGCCACCGATTGCTTTAATTTTATTTGGATATGTTTGGCAATGTTATCTGCCAGGAGATTGGGCTCCGTATCGATGGTCTCTAAGATGGTCTCATCAGAAGTAAGAACCATATCCCGGAGCTTCTGGAGCTCAGACCGTGCAATATGGTGAATGAATAGAGTTGGATATTGGTCTTCAAGTTTCTTGATTTGTGGAAAATTAAGCAATTTGGGCATGCCAATTAATTTATCCAGGACCTCTTTACG
>CBDUVK010000221.1:0-5141 GCA_965370645.1 uncultured bacterium | reverse complement strand
TCATTGAAAATGCCAATTTTTCATCATCTAAAGTGGTAGTGTATCCGGATAGTGTACTTACGCCCCATAAAGTTCCTGTTTTTGCTCTCAATTTCATATATGCATTGGAATTTTTCATACGATTTTCCAGGTTGCCATCCGCACCTGCAATGTCAAGAGAGGCGGCAAATTCGGCCTGAACTTTGAAATCTTTATCCATATCCTGCAATAAATGAATCAGAAGATCAGGTGTAATTAAATTATAGCGTGACACACCAGATCCATCTGCCAGGCGATAACTTGCGCTGTCTACACCGAGATTCTGCAAATATTCATAGATGATTGAAATTCCCTTACTGGCAGTTCCGGGAGTACCTTTCATTTCGGCACCTAAGGTCTTTAAAATCATTTCTGCTGATAAATTGTCGCTGACTTTGTTGGTATTATGAACCACCAGCGATAATGGCTGTGATTCATGCTTGAACAGGATCTTGGCGTTCTGAGGGACCCTATCCCGATATACTTTTCCTTTGAGTCTGATGTTATTTATTTTTAATAAATCGAAGAATAGTGAGGCCGTATAACGGGCACCATCTATAACATCGATGACATACTCATCCGGAGCTGTGCCAAGCTCCATACCACCTTCGATATGGATAGTATTTGAAGGCTGAACCCATTTCCTCTCTACTCTAAACTTTTCTAAATTCAAGGTATCACGAAAATCTACTGTTATACCCTGATTTTCGATAGCCATATAGCTATTGGGCGGTTCCATATGGACCAACAAGCTATCACCTAATTTTTTCCCGGGTCTTACGGTAGTAATTACACAGTTGTCATTGACCGAAAGCGCATGAATGGGTGCAAATTCCCAGGCTGAGGCATCATCCCACATCCAACCGGAGCCAAGGTATAGACTGTCGAAATAGAAATCATCAAAGATCAGGTCACCATTTATCTGAGATATATCACTTTTTTTTAGCGCTTTTACAATATCTTCCAAATCATTCCATGAGAGATCCGGATCACCATACCCCTTTAAATAAATGTTTCCCCGGACAATACCATTTTCCACGCTATTACTGTCCACGTAGACAATGGTGGGAAATGTATAATCCGGCCCTATTTTTTTGAGCGCGGTGGCTGTGGTCAACAACTTCATATTCGATGCAGGATGAAAAAGTTGTTGATGATTTCTGGCAAACAGGGTTTCTCCGGATTCCAATGAAACGATAAATATCCCGGTTCTGGTTTGATGTAAGACTGAATCCTGTAAAACACTATCGATATCCCGATGTAATTGTTCGATCGGATTATTGACGGTACCCTTATGTTTCATTGATTGTGATGAGGAACAAGAAAGGGCTGTGAACAAAAGACTCAATAGAAGCAAAAAGTGCCAAATTCGCTTTAAATGCCTAAATCTTATACATTCAGGTGTCATACATTAATTCTTTCTATCAATAGTAAAAATTTATCAATTCGAATATTTTCTCATGTAGTTATGAATGATGGGCAACAATTGAGGCAACTCACTTTTTAAGGGCCGTATAACCGGAATCGAAAGAGTGCTTTGAAGCTGCTCTTGATATTCACGAATCTGTTTTTCGGTCATATTTTCCTCATGTAAGGTTACTGCCAGTGTTCGGGCACCATACATTCTAATCAGTTCAATTTCTTCTTCAACCGGAGGGATAAGAAACTTCAGTTTTTCCATGCCATCAAAGTATTTTCTTCCCGGTGCATGCTGAAGCAGGACAGCTTTACAGTTACCTGATAATAAAAATTCTGTACCACAGGGACCAGAGGGATTTCGCAGTGAAGACTGACCCTCTATTAGAATCAGGTCCGGTTTGGCTTCCCTGGCACACAACATGACTTGCTTTTCAATTTCTCCGCCAATAAAATCATTGATAACCGCATCAAATATAAAACCGTACTTCAAACCCTGCATCCACCCGGTTTGACCGGTATAAATCAGTTCCGTCCGAATGCCATCAGACTGACAAACTTTTTTTAACAGATTTCCGGTAGTCCTTTTACCGATGACACAGTCCATACCTAATAAAGCTATTCGTGGTGTTTTGATTTTAAGTGATTCCCCTTCCCAAAAATGTAACTCTTCCAATGGCGGGGATTTCCTGACATCGATTAATTCTACCTGATTTTCCAGTGCAAGAGAACTGAATTCGGGATCATTGCTTAAATTGGTGTGAAGACCGGAAACGATAGAAATTCCATTTTTTATTGCCTGGATAATTACCATCCGGAATGAATCAGGTAATATTCCCCCATGCAGTGCAACACCAATAATACAATAATCAGGTTTTGTTGGGAGATTTGCCAGTGTTTCGGAAATATCTCTGAAAATCGGAACCTCTTTATCAATTGATGTGATAATTTGTCTGATATCTCTGCCAGCATAAACGGGATCGACTACTGCAAGTATCTGAAACCGTTCACTGCCAAGTAACAAACCATGGGCGGTTTTGGCATGTCGTCCATCGAGAAGTCCATTGGTTAAAATAATTGCGCTTCCACTAACCATGATCTAACCTGTTAAAATAATCTTTCGCTGCCCGCATTACTTTAGGTGCCAGAATAAGTGTCGATACCATAGTGGGTATGGCCATCAATGCATACATGCCATCGATTACGTTTACCACAGTTTGAAAAGATACAATTGCAGCGACCACAATAAGCGTGACATAAAAATAATTATAATAGTGTTGTCGTTCCGCGCCTATTAAGAACCCCAGGCATTTGGTACCATAGTATGAATAGCTAAACATTGTACTCAGGCTGAAAAACAGGACACAAGTTATCAGAATAATACTTCCGAATCCCGGAATAGCTTCACTGAATGCATTCGCAGTCATTGTTACTCCATTGGCTTCAGAAGTCCTCCACACCCCGGTAATAAGGATCATAAGAGCAGTAGTTGTACAGACAATAATTGTATCTATAAACGGACCCAGCATGGCGACGAGACCTTCCCGGATGGGTTCTTCGGTTTTGGCAGCACCATGTGCCATCGCTTCGGTCCCGATACCGGCTTCATTTGAAAATGCCGCCCGGCGAATCCCGGTAACGATCACGGTCCAGAGCACTCCACCGGCTACCGCTTTTCCAGTAAATGCGTCTGAAAGTATTGTCATCAAATAGTCCGGAATATGCTGAAAATTTCCCACCAGGCTCCATAAAGCTGCTCCCATATATATCACAACCATACTGGGAACTAGCTTGGCCGTTACCGCGCCAATTCTTACGATTCCCCCGAATATAACGATAGAAACCAGACCCGCAATAAGAATTCCACTACTTAAATTAAATATGAAATGATTTTCTCCAATCCATCCATTAGGTATAAATATAATTTCCCGCAATACTTGCACAAGTTGATTGGCTTGAAACGCGGGAAGACATCCTATGAGGCCAGCCAGGGAAAAGAAGACCGCCAGTGGTTTCCATTTCGTTCCCAGGCCCTGCGTTATCACGTACATGGGACCACCCTGGAAGTGCCCTTTACTGTCCTTGCCGCGATACATGATAGCGAGAGAGCAGGTAAAAAACTTGGTTGCAATGCCAACGAAAGCACTCATCCACATCCAGAAGATCGTACCAGGCCCACCTGTATATATGGCAATAGCGACCCCCGATATATTGCCCATACCAACTGTACCGGCTAACGCACTGGACAGTGCTTTATAATGGGATATATCTCCGGTATCATCCGGGTTATCATATTTTCCCCGTAAAATATCTACCCCATGTTTAAAATAACGGAATGGAATGAAACGGGAATAAAATAAGAAGAATAGCCCTCCTCCAAATAGTAGAGCTAATAACCAGGGTCCCCAGGCATAATTGGCGAATTTTGCAAAAAGATTATCAAAAAAAGACAATATTTCACCCCAAAATATGAGAGCTTTGTATCAACTATTTGAGATTTTCTGCGACCTCATCAAGTAATTTAACCCCCAGGCCAGGATTATCGGAAATCATGAGTAAACCGTCCTTTAAGATAAATCCACCGGACACAATATCACGGGCCAGGTCAAAACTGCCATCGAGGTCCAAAAATCGGGTGGATGGGCAGGCAAAAGCAGCATGTAATCCTGCTGTAATACTGATTATACTCTCGTCCATGCATCCCCACATCAAGTCGATTCCGGCAAGTTGGGCAATCTGCCCGATCTGAAGTGCCGGATATACCCCGCCGCACTTCATTAGTTTGATATTAAATATTCCAAAAGGCTGTGGAAAATTTGCCAGTTGCAGGGCATCCCGCGGTGAATGCAGATTCTCATCTGCCGCACATATTTCCCGCAGTTGATCCGGAACTTCAAGCATTTCGGCTACACGGGTATCATGCAGAGGTTGTTCAATCAGTTCAATATTCAAATGTTCAGTGCCTTTTACATATTTTAATAAATCAGGAACCTCATAACCTTGATTTGCATCCACCCGAATTCCAATATCATTACCAACTCTCTCGCGAAGTTTGGCAGTAAACTCAATATCCTTCTCCACTTGTTTTCCAACCTTTAATTTGATGATTTTGAATCCCGTCGCAATATGCTCGTCTGCTTCAACAAGGGTCTCTTCAATCGTTGGTTTAATACCAATCGTTTTGGAAGTGGGTATTGCCTGATGTACCTGTCCCAAATATTTTGCTAGCGGCATTTCTATCTGTTTTGAAAAAATATCATGTAATGCAATATCCACCGCCATTCTCGCAGCTGGTGTTTTGGGGAACTCCAGTTGAAGTTCACGACAAATGCTGTTCAGCATTCGAATATCCCTGCCCAATAATATGGCTTCCAGTTTTTCCTTAAGCGCTTTATCTGCATCATCCATGTTTTCTCCGGTAATGAAATCTGCCGGTGAACCTGAACCTATGCCATACAGACCACCTTCTGTCTCGATGTAGACAAATATATTTTCCACTGATTCAATTGTCTGATATGCAATCGTATAAGGTCGAGTCAGATCGAGATTCTCCCGCCAACTCTTTACTGTCTTGATGATAGTGCTATTTTTTGCTGTCATTTTAAGCATCCCTTCTATTTGCGTCTGGTCTTAATAGCAGTTTATAAACTATGATATTAAAAACATAAGTCAGATGTCTAAAATAGAGTACTAACTTTTTCTAAGCA
>CBDUVK010000220.1:0-5173 GCA_965370645.1 uncultured bacterium | reverse complement strand
GCCAATCCCCTCACCCGGAAGTTGAACTCAAAATTTAAAATCCTATCCCAGTTTTTCCGCCCGGTTTCCCGACTGCGAGTCCCCTCTACCGGACCGACCGGCTTTCCATAACTGTAAAACCAGTTTACTATCGGACTGCCTGAGTAATTCAAAAATATCCAATATTTACCCGGCGAGAGGATAAGCCCTTCCCCTGAAAAATCAAACTTTACCCAATCATAGCCCATGGCACTTGATATTAGTCCTGCCCGGTTCTTTTTACTGGAAAAACTCTGCAATGAAGGTTGCCCGTCTATATCCTCACTCAGGTTGATCCATATCAGGCCCTCGCCGCCAAACAGATGGAGTGCCATGCTGATGTTCTTCAATAAAATTGGTTCATCAAGAACAATCATTTGGGCGAACTGGTCTTTTCCCGTCACATACTCCGCCGTTTCTACCATAAATTGTTTTTTTATCTCTCCCGATTTTTGATCCACAAAATGGGCGGACAGAAAATCAAATTGCCGGGGAAAATTCAAATTTCCCTGCTCAAATTTTTTATCGTATACCAGAGTGCGGTAGTCGCGATCCTCTGAGATTACTGTATCTTCTTTAATTTCCTCCAAAGGGGAATCCGGGATTCCGGAAGTATCGAGTTCTGCGAATGCTAATTTTTGGCCTTTCAGGGGTGGTATGAGCAATAATCGCCGGATACTGGGTATCTTTTCCTGAGCAGTGAAGGAGAAATGATCCTCCAGGAAATTTGAGGCAATCACTTCCTGCAGGCTTGGCAGGGCATCCGTGGCCTCTGCCATCCGGGTCCATTTGACTAATCCATCCTGAATCGTTTCCTCATTATCTCTGCCGATCTCAATTCTCAAATAGCGATTACTGACAAAAAACTCTGTCTGTTGGGCATCGAAAGGCAACCAGCCCAAATCAGGAAAATATACCTCAATCCAGGCGTGTCTCCCCTCGGCCATATCAAAGCTATATTCCAACTGACCCACCGGAATAGTATAATTCTTCTTAAAAGTAAGTCCATTCACAATTCTTACCGGAATAGATAGAGCACGCAATAAGGCCGCTGCCAGATGAGAATAATTCTGGCAATTTCCACTCCCGGTTTCTAGAGCGTATAAGGCATCAAATCGCTCCGGCAAGAGATCATAGCGAAGATGATCAACAATGAATCGCAGTACTGACTGAACCACTTCAATCTGTACCTCGCTCTCCCCGGCAATCTCCCGGGCTTTTTTCATCAGTTGCGGATTTTGTGACTGTACAAAATCCGTTGCCTCAAGAAATGGGGCAAATTCAAGGGAAAGGTTTGCAAGAGGATAACCAGTTGAACTACGAATCTCACCCAATTGTACAAAATTATGGGCTTTGATCATTGCTTTGAAAGTGATTGATTGGGGCAGATTTTCCCAATGAAAATGATGGATTTTATTTCCATACTGATCGGTTGTTTTTTCCTGTTTCGCCGCAGCAGGATCCATCTGGAATTTCACCCCCAGAATTTCCTGGTTGTAAGTTTGAGAACGAAAATTTTGTGGTTCAACGAAGCTTACCCGGATACGCTTGATATCCGGAGGAACCTCGATTTTCTGCTCAACTGTATAGGAAATCGTTGATTCCTGGTTACCGGAAATTACCAGTTCCTGAGAAAAGGATGAGAAGAAAAGAATCAGCAGACAAAAAAGAGTGAATGGACTCTTCATACTTATGCTCCTCATATAGTCTATCATGAATGATTTAAAAGGCATATGATTGGTGCCTTAGCTCCGAAATTTAGCGGGTTGTCATTGCGAGACATGGATGTCGCGGCAATCTCCGTATTCTCTGATTAATTCCAAGGAAGGATTGTATTTCAAAAATGTTAAGGAGATTGCTTCGTCGTTCATACTTCTCTCCTCGCAATGACACTCATTTTTTCAGACCAAGAGCAATAATCGTAAAAATCTTATTACCTGTCACCGAGTTTATATGTAATAAGAGCTGCCGAAATTAAAATAATGAGGGCAACGATTTGGCCAAAGATCTCCACGGGAATTCCCGGATAGATAGGAACAACCGAGGCAACAACCAGTCCCAATATAAAATAAAAAGTTTCCTTAGGAAATTTTTTCAATAAGAAATCGATGATCTTTGCAAAAGACCATACACCCAGGGTAATTCCGATTCCCAAAAATATCAGTGGAATGATGTCAAAATTTTTTACAGCCCGGATCACAATGTGATACTGCCCCAAGATGACCAGTATGAAAGAACCGGAAACACCGGGCATAATCATAGAACCGCCGGAAAAAAAACCTGATATAATTAACATGATCGCCTGGTAACTCACACCCCTCGCTGCATTAATTGGCTCCTGATGCACAGGTGCTAAAATGAAAATCATCAAAATCAGGGTGATCCCGGCCAGAAACGTCATCACTGCCGGAATGCTCAATTGCATATGAGGGTGTGTTTTATAAATGGATGGGATAGAACCAAGTATCAGTCCAATAAAAAAAAGATAGGTGTACTGTTCATAGTAAGTCAATAAATAATCCATAACCCAGGAAAATATGACTATGGTAAATCCTGCTCCGGAAAACACTTTTACCAGAAAGAAAAAGTATTCCTTTCGTCTTTTTTTATCCATTAAAATATTGCCAATAGCCTCAATGAGTTTTTCATATATTCCGAGGACCACCGCCATAGTCCCGCCTGAAACCCCCGGTATAATATTCGCAATACCGATAACCCCACCTTTCAAAATCAGTTTTACGGTATTGATCATTCCGTCCATCCTTTCTCTCCCACCAACGGAACAAAATTTCTCGAATTTTCCTGATTCACCACAATCTTCCCTCCTATTTTATCGATCACCTGCAGATGCTGTTGATTTGAATTTCCCACCGGGATAATCATGCGCCCTCCCTCGGCTAACTGACGTACCAGGTTATCTGGTATTTCAGGCGCCCCGGCAGTCACGATAATCCTATCATAGGGAGCATATTCATTCCAGCCCAGAGTTCCATCCCCAACTCTCATTGCAATGGAATAATATCCAAGCTTCTCAAGCAACAAGCGGGTTTGATTTCCGAGACTGGCTATTCTTTCAATAGTATACACTTTGGCTCCCATTTCAGCCAATACGGCCGCCTGGTAACCGCTTCCCGTTCCGATCTCCAGAATCTTCTCCCCTCCCTCAATTTTTAGAAGCTGGCTCATCAAAGCCACTGTGGTAGGATGCGAGATTGTCTGTCCAAACCCGATCGGAAGACTGCCTGCCTGATATGCCTGATGGCGGATGGCAGGATCGACAAATAGATGCCGCGGAATTCGCTGCAAAGCCAGGATCACCTTTTCGTCCTTAATGCCGGCCTTGATTACATAATTTTCAATCATATTCATTCTTTGACGTTCATACATTGCCAAAAATCCGCTCCTTGAGGATTCGTAATATCAAAAGGATAAAATTTAAAGTATCCCTTCCGTGATTGATAGAACTTTTTTCGTGCTGATAGATGGTCGGTATTTCTACAAAGCCAAATCGAACGCCGTTTCTACCGGCCAGCATCAGTATTTCACTCTCCAAATGGAAACGCATTTCTTTAAGTGTAATATTATCTATAGCGCTTTTTTCAATCAACCTGAAACCGCACTGGCTGTCCCTTACCAGTTGTCCGGTCATCGTGGAAATAATCAGAGATGTCAGGGTATTGGAAAGAATACGAGTTAAAGGCATCACGGTCGGTCTTCTTTTCCTGTACCCGATAATAATAGTGCCCTCCCCCTTAAAGTAGGCTTGAATAAATTCCGGTATTTTTTCCGGAGGGTGCTGCAGATCTGCATCCATAGTGACAACCAGATCAAGTCCATACTCAGTAAAAAAATGTTGGAAACCAGTCTTTAACGCAGCTCCCTTTCCTCTATTCTCATCATGTCGGGATAGCTGAATATTTAAAGTCGAATGTTTAGGTATCTGCACTGGCGAATCCGAGCCATCATCGATTATTAAAATCCGCAGGGGATGAAGATCAGATACTTTTTGGAGACGGTCAATTAATTCCTGTAACAGCGAGGGATCCGGGTTATACGCCGGAATAATGACCCCAATCTCCCGGTGTGTCGCTATTTTTGAAAGCAACATATTTTTCCCAGATTAGGTGTAATAATAGAACGCTGATGACGCTGAAAAGAACGGATTTACGCAGATTTAAAACTATTTATCTTTTAGATTTACATGTTTTCTAATGTTTTGATAATTATTGTTTTATCTCATCCGCGGAGATCCGCTTAATCCGTGTCATCCGCGTTCTATCTATTGAAATCTACAAAATAAAAAGGGGAATCAGAATTATGATTCCCCTTTTGCGATGTCGGAGCGACTGGATTTGAACCAGCGACCCCTACCACCCCAAGGTAGTGCGCTATCCAGGCTGCGCCACGCTCCGAACGATAAAATTTAATACATTTAAATAAAGTTGTCAATTACCTTTTGCTTCAGTCTCCCAGGTGAAATCAATTTATGAATGATTCATTGTTCACATTAAATTTTCGAAAAGGATAAGATGTACCTCCGATCTGCAATGTGCTTATCACGGTTCAGGTATTCAGCAAATTACTTATCTCCTCTACTTCCATCTTAATTTCCGCCAGCAGTCCCTTAAGGTGGGTCAAACTTTCGGAATCTTTGGTTGGATTGTAGGCTCGAATTTTAGCTTTCACCCCATCTTCGTCAAGTTTGTGTACATAGATCAGATCCCGAATATAAAAAATAAGTTTCAGATCTTTTTCAGAATAGCTTCGGTTAGCTGCCCGGTTACGTATCGGTTTAATTTGAGGAAATTGGACTTCCCAGCGCTTGATAACAGAATCCTCTAATCCGGTCATCCGGCATACTTCCCGTAACGGATAGACCAGCTTCTTTTTCGGTTTTTGTATTCGCATGGATCATCCCGGTGTTAATATTTATCCGATTTGAATTTTACTTTTATTTTTAAATATAAGAATTATTAATCAGAAACTCCAGATGGATTGTTATGATTTCAATTATGAGAGTAAATTTCTGATATATGAACCGGTCAGTCATTCCGGTAAATTTATCCAAATTTTTAGAAAAATATTGAGAAACTAAATATCAAATATTAACATTTCTCACCTTGTAACTAATAGTAATTATGATAGTTACTGAATT
>CBDUVK010000219.1:0-5187 GCA_965370645.1 uncultured bacterium | reverse complement strand
AAAATTGGCATAGCTTTTGTATTCTTATATTATGAAGTCATTATTGTGGTAAAAAACCATGTATGGGAAATTCTTATACGCATTTGGCATCGCATTCACCCTCTTTATTATTATCATGTTTCTTGGAACCATGTTTAGAAGTGGATTTTCAGGGATTTTTAAATTTTTTTTCAGCCGGTTGCTTATCATCTTTTTTATAGTCAACGTTTGTCTCGGTATTGGTATTATCATCTATTCGATTGTTACTGGTGTTAATCCTATGGATACATTGCATACCTTTCTTGAATTTCTTAAGGAACAATGGTCTCAGATTTAAGCAAGAAGTTTTTTCTACCGGATCAGGGAGAGTACTTTTAGTGGGGATATAGATAATAATTCAAACATTTACAATATGCTCTGATGATTTGTTAAGTCTCCCGGGAAATTTTGAGTAAATCCTAATTACATCATTCTTTAAGTTTCTAATAAAAAAAAACCTGCGAAACTGCGGGTGTTTTTTTATGCAACTATGGATAAAAGTAATATTGAGGTGAGGTGACCTAATTATTAACCTGGTTTGCCTGAAAAAGTGTAATGCCCCAATTTACAGGATCATTGGGAGGTGTGTCATTCCAGTCACTAAACGCATGTGAATCATCACTTTCGTAGTAAAGACGATACTCCCCGCTTTCTAATTGAATTAAGTCATTGTATATGCGGTTTTTCCTGGCACCACCCGCATGTTCTGTTATGCGATAACTCATCTCCCAGATCACTTTACCAGAGCGTTTATCTTCAATCCACCCATAATCATACATTCTTCCTCTTGAACCTTCTCCCAATGCATATATTCTGATCTTACCAGCTTCAGTCAGGGAAAATGTCTCATGGATGTTCTCATCATTTCTTACCCGTGCAATCTTTGCCAGAATTGCCTGATTATTTTCATCCTGGAAGGATGAGACATTATTTCGATCGAAATCTCCATTCACAACAGAAACCGTTATGCCCCAATTTACAGGATTGTAGGGCGGGCTGGTATTCCAATCTCTATAGGAATGAGATCCATCTGTAACATAGTATACCAGATAGTTCCCCGCTGGTAAATCTATCACACCATCATATAGTCTGTTTTTCATAGCGCCACCTGCATGTTCAGTATCCCGATAACTCATTTTCCATACCTTTTTGCGGGTCTGCGCATCAATGATCCAGCCATAGTCAAACATATCTCCATCTCTGCCCTCACCCAATGAATATATGTGAAGCTTCATAGGTTTTTTTAAAGTAAATCCTTCGGTAGTAAACTGATCATCACGTATCTTGGTCATAGAAACAATAACATTTTTCTCAACAAAGGGAGTATATTCAAAAGAGACAAGTGTGGTGTTTTCATCCTGAGCGGTGATAGTTAATCCCCAGAAATATGGATCAGAAGCAGGTGGCGAATTCCATTCCCTGGGAGAATGTGAGTCATCTGTGACGTAAACTGCGGCATATTTACCGGGTTCCAGTTCCATCTGTTTTTTTACCATTCGGTTCTTATCGGCACCTCCCGCATGCTCAGAATTTCTGTAATCCAGTTGCCATAATCTTTGCCGGTTATTTAAATCAACAATCCAGCCAAAATCATATTGCGCACGCTCATGTGCCTCTCCAATGCAATATATATTTACCGTAGTCGTTTGTTTGATCTCAAAACCCCGCTGAACAAATATTTCATCCTTATTACCTTTTAGAGAGACAGCTGCCTGAGCTTGTATCTTTCGGATATTTTCCAGTACATCAGTTCGGCTCAACTGATTGCCATTACCTTGAACTATGATTTTAAAATTATCATATAGTTCCCGATCAAAACCATCATTAGTTCGATGACGCCTTTCCCAAAACAGCCATTCAAAAAAGTGTCCGACTATTCCATGGCCATCATCCCAATCATCATGTTCACCCCAGCGTGAGCGGTAATATGGGTAGGAGGCATAGTATACTTCATACACGCCAGCAGGTAGTTCCAGATCCACTTTCTCTTCCTGAGTTTTAATCCTGCCGCCTTCATAATCAACAGATTGAAATTCCCAGACTACTTCTCTGGATTCAGCCTTCAAGATCCAGGGATAGCCAACTATGAGCTGTTTGGACTGTGATTCCTGAAATACACCGGCTGCCTCAATTTTGATCTTTTGAGCCGTTTCTAACTGAAATCCGGCCATCCTTACATCATCGGGACGAATCCTTTCTATTTCTACCAGATTTTGATTCTGCGAAAACATGGTTAGGGGGAGTAGGGTAACAATGAACAATAAAAAGGGTAATGTAATTTTCATTTCTATCTCCTGTATAAAGTTTCATCTTGACCGCTGCCTTTTCACAATTACGAAATTATACCCAATTTGTTACCACTCTCCATAAAGATTACCTCGAGGTAAAGCATTGATTTTTTAATGACCAGAAATCATTACAATCCCGGACGGGTAATTTTATCAATCATTCAAAATTCAACAATAATTGTATCACGATTTAAAACGAAACCTGGAAAATACTTTAAGTCTGATCGTAAGCTGACCGATAATGGATGGTACAATAGTTTTTATGATGAAAATGAATAGTGCTCAATTAAAACAAAATGCCGAACAAATTCTGAGCGAGCTTGAGAAATCTATTAATGATATAGCCCGCATGACGGGATACGTTTATGATAGAAAAACAGAAGAGCGTATGGAGGGGATTTACGCTGATGAGATGGAACATCTAATTCACGAACAGTTAATAAAATTTCAAGACACCTATATCAACAGACTCAACCTTTTAAGTGAAAAAGCATTAAAGGAAATGACCACACCCGTTTCAGCTGAAAATAGTGATTCCTCCAAAATTCATTTCTGGTCCTCCGTTTATGCCAAGCAACCTTTTGAATTAATAATCAAAAAGTATCTGGAAGCTATTGATACCCATGACCAGGAATTTCTCGATTTCTTTGAAAACAATTTGATTCATTCAAAAAAATTACAGCCTTATAAGGATAAACTAGATGCGGTTATCAAAGATAATCGCAAGACAAAAATTCAAAAAGACACTCAGGAAGAGATAAAGAAATTGAAGGACTTGTATGGATTTTATCTGCAATCACTGGAATTTACGAAACATCACGGTTTAGATTTATCAAGAATCCGGAATTTGTTCAAATCTCTCGATTTACATTTCAAGGTTCCGCTGAAGGAATTATTAGCCTACCCGTAGAAAAAAATTCACTAATTCCATTTTATTCCAGGTACTATCTTTGGACTCGGGCAGATCCACCTTTGGCAAACGCCTCTACTTCATAAAGTCTGGCCATGGTCACATCCCCCGGGAAGGTAGTAAGCAGTGCCCCATGGGCCCAGCCCAATTTGAGAGCCTCCTCCGGTTTTCTCCCATCTATCAAACCATAAATCAGACCAGTCGAGAAACCATCCCCGCCCCCTATCCTGTCCAGCACTTCTAATTGGGTGGTGGGACTTATGAACTGTTTCCCTTCATACCACATAACCGCTCCCCAGGTATGCCGGTTACCGGAATGAACTTCGCGCAGCGTAGTGGCAACCAATTTAATATTCGGGAACTGCTCGATTACCCGCTCAATCATTTTAAAAAACAGATCGGTATCAAATTTAGATTTGGCAGTTACTTTCGGTCCGGGAATACCCAATCCGGTCTGCAGATCTTCCTCATTTCCGATCAGAACCTGAACATGGCTGGCAATCTCGCGCAACACCTGCTGGGCCTTCTTGAGACCACCAATGGAAGCCCATAATTTGGCGCGGTAGTTCAGATCAAAAGAGTTAATGGCTCCCGCAGCTGTGGCCGCTTTCATACCTTCTATAATCAATTCAGATGTTGTCTTAGAGAGGGATGCATAGATTCCCCCGGAGTGAAACCAGCGTACACCCGCACTAAAAATAGACTCCCAGTCAAAATCTCCCGGTTTGAGCATGGCTGCTGCCTCATCGGATCGATTATAAAATACCACCGGTGGCCGTACCCCATAACCCCGGTCACTATATACTGTGGCGATGTTCGGTCCGCGTACACCATCATGTTCAAACCATTTATAATAAGGTCTGACACCCATTTCCCGCACTCTGTTCTGTACCAGTTCTCCAATTCCATTATTCACCATCGCTGTGGCAATGCCGGTTTTTAATCCGAAGCAATCCGATAGATTAGCAGCGACATTATATTCTCCTCCGGACACATAAATATTGAAAGATTTTGCCTTTCTAAAGGGGATGACACCGGGATCCAGCCGATGCACCAGGGCACCTAATGATAAAAAATCAAGTTCACAATTGTCTTGACGAATATCCAAACCGCTCATGAATACTCCTTTCCTCTCTAATCTTAAAAAAGATAATGTCTATCTTTTGAGGGAATTTAGTAAGTCCCATTTGCCCTTTTCATACTACACATTGTATGTACCTGAAGCGGTGGTCCCACCCCGTCCGGTCCAGTTGGTATGAAAAAAATCGCCCCGGGGTTTATCCACCCGCTCATAAGTATGCGCCCCAAAGTAGTCGCGTTGGGCTTGCAAAAGATTCGCAGAGACCCGTGCACTTCGATAACCATCGTAATACGCCAGGGCACTGCTAAATGCCGGGACTGGTATTCCCCACTCGATGGCAGTTGCCACAACTTTACGCCAGGCATGCTGTGACTTTTCAATGGCATTTCTGAAATAATCATCCAATAACAAATTTTGAAGTTTTGGATCTTTATCATACGCCTCTTTAATCTTTCCCAAAAATTGGGCGCGTATAATGCATCCCTCTCTCCACATCAAGGCAACTTCACCATATTTCAAATTCCAATTATATTCTTTGGCCGCTTCCCGTATCAGTTGGAATCCCTGTGCATATGAACAGATTTTTGAAGCGTAGAGTGCCTGGCGAACCATCTCAACAAAATCATCTCGCTGGCCGGAAAATTTAGCTGATGGACCATGCAAAATCTTTGAAGAATCCATCCGTTCTTCTTTTATAGCACTCATAGCGCGCGCCAGAACCGCCTCTACTACCGTAGGTGCAGGTACACCAAGTTTCAGGGCTTCCATACTGGTCCAACGGCCGGTTCCCTTCTGTCCCGCGGTATCCAGAATCACGTCTACCATGGGCTTGCCGGTTTCCTCATCTTTTTTTCCCATGATATCTGCAGTTATCGAAATCAGATAACTGT
>CBDUVK010000218.1:0-5187 GCA_965370645.1 uncultured bacterium | reverse complement strand
ATAGATTCGATGTCCGATCATCCATCTGAAAAAATTTAGAAAATTGGGCGGTGTCAGAGTCAGGATAACAAAACTGCCGGGCTTAAGTAGTTTCCATATTTCCCGAAGAAATTGATCCGGATCTTCCAGATATTCTGACACGCCGACAGACAATACCAGATCGAAACTCTCACTTTTGAATGGCATCTCTCGCGCATCGCCAAGGATGAAACGTACTTCTTGAAATTGTGGGCGACATCTGCGAATCATCTGGAGCGAATAGTCGATCGCCACCCAGGCAGTTTCACTATCAATAAACAGTTCCAGGCTGTTTCCCCTGCCCGATCCGATATCCAGGCCAATCCGAATTCTTTTATCCGGTAAGGATTTGAAGAGCAATTTTATCGCTTCATTTTCCTCCTGCAAAATCCAGGTGGATACCGGATTTGAGCGAAACAGATGGTAAAAAGAAGATTGAAGTTTCCACAGATTTTTTGCCATAAATAGTTTCGATCTAGATTTTTACAGTGATGACCGTGAAGCCGTTAAATATCGTTGCGTCATTTGAACTTTGCTTCCACAGTCATTGCCTGAACTTAATATTTATAGACTATCTTTCTTGATCCTCACCGAGGTTCGAGACAATCGGTCAGCTGTCGGGTAACCTGATTCTGGTTTCAACCGCATCAATTTCATTGCACCCTAATCTCTTTAGGTATTGATTTAATATGATCCAAATAATAATGATACCAAGAATCATCCAGGACATCCATGCTAAATTGAGACTATCGAGATTTTTCGGGAGAGATAATAACCAGATATACAATACCAGTGCGCCAATACCTTCGGAGACTCGTGCAACTGTTCCATCTACCACGGCCTTGACCCCGGCACGTTTATCTCGTTTAATGGGAAGAAACACCTGCTCCCATATAGATCGATGTATCGAAGATTTTAGACCTCCTTCAGTTAGCTTTAGAATGGCACGACTTTGTGCGAACATCCAAAAGGTGAAAATTCCTGAGACTCCCAATAAGGCAATTGGCAAAAGCGTCAAAGCGCCGGCTATTCCCAGCTTATATTGTAATCTTGGGGCAATAAAAAGTTGTAATACAAGAGAGAGAGCATTCAAAATGATATAAAAACTTGCAAAAAATTGTAGATTGTTATTGTGAGAAATCATTGCTTTAGCATAGAATTGGAAATCGATATATAGACCTGTTATTGATGTCATGGTCCCAATTGCTATAAGTGCCAAGATGTAGGGCTCTTTAATAATACCCCGATTTTCCTTGAGCACATGAAACATGGTATGGGGTCCATTTGAAGAATTTTTTTTATAAGATCTTTCTTTTAATGAGGGGGATTGTTTAATGGGATTTCTTTTATGGGCCAGCCAAAATAAAGCGACAACTAATATAAGGATTACTGAGCCAAATAATACCAGAAACTTAGTTGGAAAATAACCAGAGAGTTGTCTGGCAATTATACCTCCAATAATTCCCCCTATCATCGAGCCTGCGCCAATACGGCTATAAGCTTGACGAAGAATTTTTTGGCTGGCTCCTTCTAGTAGATCTCCAGCCAGCAACCATGCTCCTGCGAACAATGCGGAAAATATTGTGGGTATAAGGATGAACATAATTAACGTTACATTTCTATTTTCGATTTCCACGAACGGGAAAAAGAAAAAGAAAAGGACGGATGAAAATAAATAGACAATTATACGGGTTTTTCTTGCGCCAAATTTACTGATAATGTTTAAATGAACCATACCGGCAGGAATGGCTGCTAAAGAAATCCAAATATAGGCCAGGGGCAAATTAAATATTCCATTCTCCTGGAAAAACACAGCATCTCTGGCCGATTTTATCATGATAAAACTGGCCATGGACAGCCCAACCGCCAAAATGGGGTACCAGGAGAGTTTTTTATATTTTCGTTCTTCCATTTTAATAATATTGATATGAGCGGGAATTTTAAAATAGTATAGAAAACAGTAAGAGAATGTATTTTGCTAATTTTAACGATAAGTATGAATTAAAATTTTTAGAATTTTAAGCTACAAAAACAACTAGTCCCCTATCAACCTTATTGCATGACCATCCGGACCGCGGATCAAGATTCCCCTTTTAAATCCGAGTGCATTTTCAGTTATCTCAACAGCATCTGAGGAGATAAATCGGTAATCCAACGCTCTAAGACTTTGAATCATTCCATCAAGATTTTGTACAACACATGTAATATGCCAGTGTATCAGATCGTTCGGTCTGGCATTTAGTGGATAAGGCCGGCCGTCGTTGGGTGAAAGATATTCTAAAAATTCAACTCCCGGACCTCCCCCAGAAGCTTGTAGTCCGGTAATATGCAATCTCGCGCCAAACACATTGTTTAAAAGTTCCTGTTCCTGGCCATAATTCATACTTTCGCCAGCTACCTTTAATCCCAAAAGATCGCGGTAGAATTTCAGACTATTGTGGGTATTTGAAATGGCAATTGCAGTGTGATCAATACCCAGAAATAATTTTATTTTCTCTTTTTGCCATTTTGGATTTCCCTTTCCGGGGGGATAAAAAATGATTTCCATATTATGCCCATCGGGATCCCGGAAATAAAACGCCTTGATTCCCGCGGCAGCTTCATTCCACTCCGGAAGCGTTTGGGGTGCAGTGGATACATGCTGGACATGGTGTTTCCGTAAATGCAGATAAGCCTTATCCATATTACTCACCACAATGGCGATGTGTTGAAACCAGAGATCGTTGCTTCGGGAATCCTGCGGTATCGGTTTCCCCTGAGGAGTGAGATATTCGGTTAGCTCAATTAATTCTTGCCCAAGCCTCATCGTAACTATCCGCATGCGTACCCCAAAAACTCCCAGTAGCCGGTCATGTTCCGGACCATAGACTTCCACCTCTGACACTTTCTCAAAAGAAAGTACTTCTGTAAAAAATTTCTGAGATCGATCTATATCAGAAACAGTGATTCCAACCGAGGAGACTTCGATTACCTGAGCCTGTACCAAAGTCACTATAAAAGTGCAGGCATAAGCGAGAAAGCAGTGGAAAAACCAGTTAATTGATGTTCTTTGCTGCATCTATGTCCTTTCCATTTTTTTAAATCTATCCGGTTCCTGAAATGCGCCGATTATCCTGGTGGCACATTTGGTTGTATTCGAACACGAAACAGATTGCCAAAGGGATGAATATAATCCAGTCCCAATTTTTGATAGACTCCTTGCGGAATTCCGATATCAGCCAAAACAAGCTGTCCGGTACAGTTAGAAACCAAACCTGTTTTGGGTAAGGCCAGGGTCATTGTTCTGTTGGCACGGATATAATCACCTGCCGCTTTGCCAGTGGTCGAATCAACACCGGACGGGACATCCAGGGAAAGAACCGGACGCTGCGATGCATTGGCCCACCGAATAAACTCCAGTGCTGGTCCACCGGGAGCGGCCTGCAGACTATAACCTATTATGGCATCAATCAGGAGATCGGTGCTTTCACTCTGCAAATCAGAAAGCGACACCTCTTTACCTCCCGCGGATTGATAAATATGCCGTTGAAATTGGGGAACTTCGCCTAATCGCCGGGAATCTGTGAAAGCCAAATGGACGGCGAGACCCCGATTCGCCAGATGCCGGGCCGCGCAGATTCCGCCTCCCCCGTTTCCTCCGGACCCCGCCAGTATTACATATGAGGCCTGTTTCCATTTGGTACCCATCATCTCCATGGCTGTCAAAGCCAGGTTTCGTCCAGCATTTTCCATCATTTGAAATAAATTGGGACCGCTTTCCTCCATAGCTATGCGATCAACCTCCCGCATCTGATCGGTTGTTACTGCAGGAACCACAATGCCACTATCGGTGATAAAACTTTTTATCATAATTTATACCCTGTGCTCAATTTTAATCTATTCCGGCTCCATGGCCACATCAATAAACAGCGCCGCTGTCCAGGAAAAATTATCTGTTCCATATCCCGCTTCTTTAAAAGGGTCAAAATATTCGTGAAATCCCCACAAACGTATCAGTTCAATAATATCATACCTGACACTTTCAGCCTTGTCCTTAAAGCCATATCGTGCCAGGCCATGCATTAATAACCAGTTGGTATTAATCCAGACCGGACCCCGCCAGTATTTTTTAGAATCAAAATAATCTCCCTCAATGTTATAATTCGGAATTGAGAAACAGCTTCCATCATGCATACTGCAGAAACAATTTGATTCAATATACTTATATATTACTTTCGCCTGTTCGTGAGTGGGTGCCCCACAAAACAGGGGCATAAATCCGGAGGCGGTAATAGTTCCGATCCTTTCGTCAGCAACCAGGTCATATACATCGTATGCTCCATGATCTATATGCCATAATTTGTCGTTGAGTGCTTTATTGGTCTGTTGATGCCATTCGCTAAGTTGACCCGGATCTTCACCTATGATCCGGGCAATCTCAGCCAAATCTTCATTGGATTTGGAGAGAATGCTGTTTAACAGAGGGTCCTGAATAATAAAAGGACATTCCTGATAGATAGCGCTTTCATCATAATTAAGTCTGCGGAACAGATCAACCAGGTAAACATAGCGATCATATTCATCATGAGTGGGTCGCTGTGAAGCCGGAATGCCTTTGCTCAGGTCCTTCCTTTTATAATTAGGAAGTTGTGATTTATTGACTTCAATTGCTGCCAGCGGAGAATCCCATACCGGTGAATTATCCAGACCGGACTCCCAGGGATGCCTGATGAAAACCAGGCCTTCCTGATGGGGGTCCCGCTCCCGGTAAAAATAGTGATGCATGGCAAGCAGTTTGGGGTAAAGATCTTTAAGCCATGCCTTGGCCTGCTCTCCATTACGAGCATGCTGATAAATTTTTAGAGCCGCAATGGCATGAACCGGGGGCATGGTGATTCCGGATGTTAAAACATCTTCAGGATAATGTGGCGAGCGCTCCCCCTGCCAAAAATCCGGCTCGGGGAAATATCCACCCAGCACATCCGGATTAAAAATGATTTGCGGTAGCATGCCGTTTTGCCACTGGGCACCGAACAAAGTGGTCAGTTCTTTCTGTGCCCTGGTCTGATCATAGCGGGCATAACCTATGGCGATAAATCCGGAGTCCCAGTTCCATTGATGTGGATAAAGATGCGGGGATGGTTTTGTTGAATTTCCCAACCAGTTTCCCTCTAACACTTTCTTTGCATT
>CBDUVK010000217.1:0-5231 GCA_965370645.1 uncultured bacterium | reverse complement strand
AGCTCCGGTGCAATTGTCAGTTTGCGCCAATTTTTAAGTCTCTATCCTAAGGATGAATTATCCCCGGCCGTCTATTTTCTCCTTGGTATAAACGATCATCAACGTAACAGTCAAAGATATTTTGACCAGATCGTGCAGCAGAATCAAACCAGTAAATTTTTTGATGTTGCCTATTTTGCCATGCAAAATTTTGATTTTCAGAAAAATAATTATCAAAGAGTTATAACCCGCAATGCCTCCATCCCGCAGACTACGCAATCTGATGAAAAGAATTTTTGGCAGCGGGCTAATCATCTGCTTATGGCTGAATCCGCATACTTTTTAAAACATTACGTTCAAGCTGACGCTGAGTACGAACTGGCCGCTGCAGGAATGGATGATGATCTGGCTGAGAAAGCCCGAATAGGAAAAGCATGGTGTACCCTGCAAACTGATGGACCCGATGTCGCCCTGCCCCTGTTTAAGGAGATCAGAGAAGATCTGCTGGGTGAAAATCGGGTTTTAGCAGATTATGGATATGCGACCGTTCAGTTCTTTCGACAGGAATATACCGATGCCATAAAATCATATCCCGCCGGATTTAATACTGAGATGCAGCCGGAAATGAAACCGCTTGTCATCAAATCTTTATACCGAAGTGCCCAGTGTTATTATCGTCTCCAATATTACATGCAAGCGATAGAAGCCTGGGACAAGCTGGCTACAAATTACCCCAATTCGGATTTAGCGATAGAAGGTCTTTATAATATCGGAGACATATATTTCCGGGCGGATCATTTCGCAGAAGCAGATTCAGTTTATCAACTTATCATCGATCGATACTCGGATCATCCAATGGCGGTAGAAAGCTCCTTGAAACTTGCCCAATCTGCATACAATGCCGGAGACTACGAAGGAGCAATAATCCGCTATCAGACCTTTCTTGATTCTTTTCCCGATCACGATAAAAATAAGGAGGCTCTGGAGGGAATTCAACTAAGTTACTACCAACTGGGTCAACTTGACCAGGCTTCGGAGACCCTGCAAAAAGTTATAGATCAAACCGCTAATTCAGACCTGGCGATTGATGCGCGCTATCGCATTGCCGTAAATCATTTCCAGGCAAAAAATTATCAGACTGCGATCGAGGCATTTAAAGAAGTTTTAACCCTATATCCAAATACCTCCTATGCAGTGGATGCCCAGTTTGCTTTATCCAAGTGTTACATAGCAGAGGGAAATTATAAAGCGGCTTCTGCGGAATTGATACGTTTCGTACAATATTTTCCCCAGAGCCCGCAACTTCCAGAGGCCTATTTTCTGCTTGGCGTCGGATATTATCAGCTGGAGAGCTATCTCTCTGCAATTGACTACTTCAATGAAGTGATTCAAAAGTATTCAGAATCAGACTTCTATGCACCTGCTCTCAAGAATTCTGCCTGGTGCTATGACCGCTTACAGGAGACTGAAAAGGCTTTGCAATCCTTCACGACCTATCTCCAAAAATACCCAAATGCAGAAGATCAGAATCAAATTAAACTTCAGCTTGCCCGGCTTTTGCTCGATAGTGAACAGCCTCAGGCAGCCATCACAAAATTCAACGAATTGCAAATGGTATCAGATATCGAGATTTCTATGGAGGCATGTTATCGGCTGGGAATGCACTACCTGTCTGATGATCAGCAGAGTAAAGCTGAGAATACCTTTCAAATTGCAGCCCGGACCGAGGGTGGAGATAATTATTATCGATTAAGTTCACTGGCCCAACTGGCAGCGATCTATGAAAATCAGGGCAATTCTCAGAAAGCTATTTCCACCTATGAAATGCTCGCTGCCAGTACAAGTGAAGAGCACTGGACAGTAGCAGCCAAAGAGAGTATCGACCTGCTGTTACTCCAGAGTAGTCAATAAAATGAAACAGATAATAATATTAAAAATGTATTAACTAATTATCAATAATAAGGGAGTTTAAGTATGGAACTAAATATTGCTGATACTCTGCGATCGAGTTTCACCATGATTATTCTTATGGCATGCTCTGTGGTGGCTCTGACATTCATTTTTGAACGCTGGTTGTTTTATAAGCATACCTCTATCGATGCCGATCGTTTCTTTATGAAGATTAAAGAAGCCTTCCGAAATGATGGCACTGAAAAGGCCATTTCCGTGTGCAACAGCTCACTCTCACCACTGGCTGCGGTGGTTAAATCCGGCCTGGAAGAGTCAGGGAAAAAAACGGTAGTTGCAGCGGAAATGATGGACGCGATGGCGATTGACCAGCGCACAAAACTGGAAAAAAATCTCAGCATCTTGGGAACCCTGGGTAATATAGCCCCACTTATCGGCTTATTTGGGACGGTTGTGGGAATTATCCGGGCTTTTCATGCACTATCGGTTTCGGGCTCGGCTGGACCTTCGGTTATTTCCGCTGGTATCGCTGAAGCGCTTGTCACCACAGCCGCCGGTTTGGTAGTTGCCGTTCCCGCAGTGATATTCTATAATTATTATCTGAGACGCGTTGAAACGGTAATGAATGAAATTGAATCCGTGAGCAAAAAAGTTTTAGTACTGATGGGATTTTAATTTTAATGTGAAATTAAGTGAAAATCAACATTCACAGCTCGAGGGACGGATGAACGGTACAAAATTTTCAATGAACGGCCACAAGAACAGTAACACAAAAAAGGCGGTTTCAGATATTAATCTGACATCCATGGTTGATGTATGCCTGACTTTGGTGATCATCTTTATGGTATCTTATCCATTGGTCATGCAATCCGGAATTAAAGTTTCCGCACCCTCGATGAAGAAAGCTAAAACGGTAGCCGAAGAAACCGAACTTAAAGCAGAAATTAATTTAAAGGAAGATTACACCATTGAGCTAAATGGCTATCTGATTGCACCCGAATTATTATCCGACTCCCTTAAATCATTAATGGCAGCCAGCAAAAACAAACTCGTGGTAGTCAGTGCTGAGGAGAATGTATTACACGATCATGTCGTAGCTATTCTTGATGAAGCCAAGCACTGTGGGGCTGAACAACTTTCAATCATAAAAAAGAAGAAATAGGGCCGGAGAAACTATGCTATCACCAATAGGTAAAGTGGATATAACTCCGTTAGTGGGTGTTGCACTCATTCTGGTCATCGTATTTATGGTAACCTCCCCAATCATTATGGCCCCTACCAATCTTGAGGTAGATTTACCCAAAGCGCGTACCGTTGAAGCAAAATCCGAATCGAATATTACCATTTCTTTCTCCGCTAATAGAATTATAGCTTTAAATGAAAAAGAGGTTACAACAGACCAATTGGAGGATGAACTCGCGAAAATGTTGGACAAACATCCTGATCGTTTGGTTGTCATCCGCGCCGATAAAAACTTAACTCATCGGGAGGTTTTAGATGTTTTAAGTATAGCCAAACGGGCAGGTGCCACCAAAATGGCAATCGCAACCCTTCAACGAAACCGGGGAAAGTTTGATCCGAATACATTCGGTGGTTAAAGAATGAGAGAAAAATTAAATATACTGTACAAATTTAATGAATGGACCCAGGATGGCAATCCGGTCAAAAAAATGATCGCTAAAACCTGGAGGAAGCTGGTTCTGGAAGCGCAATATCGCCTCTCCAGCAGTTTTTCCTTCTCAGCAATCGTTCATCTATTTTTAATCCTTGGATACCTCGGATTGGGCGCACTGGATCAACCTTCGGAACCACCGATCCGGGAAATTACCTTCATTGATTTGAATGAAATCAAGGAAGAACCGGAAGAGGTGGTTACTAAAAAAGTTCAACCACCAATTGTGAAACGGAATGTACCTCCTCCACCCCCGGAAGAACAGCAGGTGCAAGCCAACGCAGGCCAACAACAGACCAGTCCATCTCTGGCACTGGGTAAAGATAGAATATTCCTGGATAGCCCCCGTAAGCAAGCACCCATTAATGTCCAGGATTATGAACCGGTTGCAGGAAATGTAACCCAGCCAAACGATGTTCTCGCAGTTTCTCCGGCCATCGGTATAAAGAAAGATGAACGGACTACCAAGCCCGCAGCCTTGGATTTTGGAAAAGAAAGCGATATGCTAGCCTCAGTATCTCCATCCCAGGGAGCGGTCTCCTTTGGACAGTCGGGGAAATCTCAGATCGATCTTACAGCAAGTCAGGGTAGTGTCTCAACCGAACCAGTCAGAGGTCATATTGCTCCGTCCAAACCAAAACCAGTCAGTAGCGAACCCTCTCTCAAACCAAAGGAAACACAGACGATTATTACCGGTGATCTGGCAAATCGTGCAATTGTAGACAAAGTTTTACCTCAATTTCCATACTGGGCTAAAAGTAAAGGCGTGGGGGCAACAATTTCTCTTCGTTTTACAGTAATGCAAAATGGAGTGGTTAAAGAAACCGTGATCGTTGAAAGAACCAGCGGATCTCTGCAGTGGGATCAGATGGTCATTTCAGCGCTTAAAAAGTGGCAATTTGTGCCGTTGAAATCGGGGGGATTAAGGCAAGATCAAACCGGGGTCATAACCTTTCAATTTGTTATTTAAATTAATGAATAACGAAATAGGTATATGAGTTTCAGTTAATCCGAAAGAATTGAGGAATATATGAAAAAGTACATCATAATACTATGTATGGTTTTCGGAATAATAAACACCTGGGCACAATCGAGCGATTCCGGAGAACAGAAAGGTTTGGATGATGTCATTGTCAAAGAGACCTTTGAGGCAGGTTCTGAGGAAGAGAAGCTACCCATATTCCTCATGGCGGATTTTTCAAATTTGGTCGAGATTAAAGAGAGGATATACTGGTCATCAGTGTCCTGGGAATATGCTGGTGAAGAGCCAACAGTACAGAATTTTTCAGGTAAATTGAGCTCTCCGGAACTGACCGGAATTGCACCAGAACCGGCAAAAGTATTTTTTCTGAAATTCGAAGAATTGTCCAGCTGGAAAATGGACATTTTCACCAGTGACGGGCAAATATTTCGATCCATGAGCGGTGAGGGTAATCCGCCAAAATCAATTGCCTGGGATGGTAGGGGTGAAAACAACTCTCCTCTAATTCCTGGTGATTCTTACGCCTATTCATTCACCGCCACTGATCGGGCGGGCAATCGCCGTACTTTTCCCAGCGGTGCATTTTCGGTACCGGCACTCTATCTGAAGGAGGATGATGGAATTTGGATAGGCCTGTCTTATGGTTCAATTTTCTCCCCAAATGGATATGGATTAGCACCGGATGCAGAA
>CBDUVK010000216.1:0-5255 GCA_965370645.1 uncultured bacterium | reverse complement strand
TGGAAAGGTATTGAATTTCGGTATTTCCCAGTATCTGTATGCGGTCATAGGTAAACAGATCGAGAAATCCGGTCAGGGCCAGGCCGGGTCGATGCAATTCGGGATTGACAATGGTTCTACCGAAGCCAACCTGATCATTGACTAATTTTAAGTTTAAGCGCTTTTTATTTTCCGTAAATAGAGTCTCAACCGTTAATGTTCTTTTCAGCATAATGCATCCCCTGTTGAACTGTTAAAATTTAACAGATTTGTAATGAGATGCAATTATAATTTACAGTCGGAAAGTACCGGAGTGTAATCAAGTTCCTGAATCAATTCCGATTGAAATAAAAAAGCTCCTGCGTCTCAATGCAGGAGCTTTAATATAAAAATATAATATATTAAATTAAATGGTGAGTAATTTGTTCCTGGAAGGTTTCCGTAGTTTATCCTTGTATCTTTTTAATTGTCTCTCTGCCCTATCCAGCGCCAAATCAAAGGACTTTCGTATATCATCTGAAATTTCTTTTATGACAATCTGTTTGCCATACACACTTATCCGAAATTCGGCATAACGATTTTGTTTTTCCCAACCGAGTACCACATCAACATCCAGGATATTCTCATGATATCGATCGAGTTTTTTCACTTTCTCCTCAACATACTCTTTAATATCGTCCTGCAGCTTGAAATGACGGGCAGTGATTGAAAAATTCATACAATCCTCCTTATCGGTTTTTATTTATTTCTACACATCCCTCTCGGAACGTGGATGAGCTTTATGATAAACACTTTTGAGCCGATCCATGGATACATGGGTATAGATCTGGGTGGTTGACAAACTGGAATGTCCTAATAGTTCTTTCACCGCCAGCAAATCCGCACCACGATTCAGCAGATGCGTGGCAAAGGTATGCCGCAATACATGGGGACTCAGGTGATCCTGTTCAGATATTTTTTGCAGGTACTTTTTTACCATTTGCTGTACAGCCAGGGGATAAAGGCATTTACCCTTAGAACTTAAAAATACCAACTCGGAAGAATCCTTTTCTTTAACAATTTGTGTTCGAATTTCCAAATATTTATTCAGCGCCTGAACTGCCTTTTTCCCAATAGGCAGCACCCTCTCCTTATTTCTCTTTCCCTCTACAATTATATAATGGTTATTCAGTTGAATTTGTTTCATTTTAAGCTGAATCAGTTCACTTAAACGTATTCCACATCCATAGAAAAGCTCCAGAATTGCCCTGTCCCGTATCCCGGTAAAATTCGTCTGATCCGGCAAATCCATGAGCTTTCGGATCTCCTCCTCATCCAGAACTGTAGGCAATGGCTTATCCAATTTAGGCGAATGCATATCTGCGACCGGATTATGATCGATCTTCCGGATACGCTGTAAATATTTGAAAAATGATTTGATGGCAGACAATTTTCGGGAAATACTTCTTTTATTAAGGCCATAGACATAGAGTTCTTCAATAAAATGCCTGATATGTTTTTTATCGACAGAAACCAGACGAACTTTATCCTTGAAGATCTGATCCTCCAGATACTGAATGAACTGGGACAAATCAATTTGATAGGACTTTACGGTATGCTCCGAATAACGGCGTTCAGCCCTGAGGTAGTGTAAAAAATTTTCTAATTCATGCCACATCATGCAGTTTCATTTTCACTTATTTTAAATTTGCATACCGGACATTGCAGATATAAACCACGTGCCTGAGTGCTCTTTTCCACCATCAATGGATTGGCACATTTTGGACAATTCTGGTTTACCGGCTTATCCCACAGCGCAAATTTGCAGGAAGGATAGTTGCTGCAGGAGTAAAAAATTTTCCCCCTCCTGGATTGCCTCTGCACCATATATCCGTCACAATCCTGCTCCGGACAGGAAACACCGGTACTGATGGCTTTGGTATTTTTGCAGGTCGGATATTTCGAACAGGCTAAAAAATCACCGAAGCGGCCTTTTTTCACCACCATGGGGGAACCGCATATGTCACATTTTTCATCTGTTTCGGTACTAACCGGTTCCTCAATCGGCTTGGTATTTTTACATTCGGGATAACCGGAACAGGCATAAAATCGCCCATTACGCCCCCAGCGAATGACCAGGGGACGGCCACATTTATCGCAAGATAATTCCGTTTCTTCCACCAGGTCATCCTTGATCTGCTTCTTTTGAGCTTTCACCCTTTGCAACGATTCACTAAAGGGTGTATAGAATCCTTCTAAGGTGGAAGAGTAGGTGGCTTTATTGCTTTCAATTTTGTCCAGATTTTTTTCCATCTGGGCGGTAAATTTTACATTGAAGATATCGGGAAAATGTTTCACCAAAAGCTTAACCACTGTCTCCCCCAACTCAGTGGGTTGTATGGCTCTATTTATACGATCGGCGTATTTACGCAGAAACAGGGTAGATATGATCTGAGCGTAAGTACTGGGTCTCCCTATTCCCAGTTTATCCAGAGTTTTTACCAGAGTACTCTCGGTATAGCGTGGTGGCGG
This sequence comes from uncultured bacterium, assembly GCA_965370645.1. Classification (GTDB taxonomy): domain Bacteria; phylum Calditrichota; class Calditrichia; order RBG-13-44-9; family RBG-13-44-9; genus RQOF01. The sequence continues at coordinate 2,765 of CBDUVK010000216.1, read as the reverse complement.
TTGGGTAAACTTTTGATCAATCAGAAGTTTTTTTAAGGATAATTCATCATCCTTTTTAAGGCCTCTGGGCAATGTTTCCAGTTCAACCTGAGGCTGATTTAAATCTTCCGGGTCCGGAATATCCTCCTCATAGGCTAACAGGTAACCACGGAAAGTAACAACTTCACCATCTGCCCTGAAGAGATACTGATCCGCTTCAACATAGATGACCGTCTTATCCACAAAAGCAGGCTTCATTTGACTGGCAATAAAGCGCCGCCAGATGAGTTCGTAAATTTTAAGCTGCTCAGTGGTGAGATATTTTTTGATCTTTTTTGGCTCGAAGGACATCTCAATATAAGTGGGCCGGATTGCCTCATGAGCATCCTGAGCACCCTTCCCGGGTGAGCGGTACGAGGCTTTTGCAGGCAGATAATTAGGCCCATAGGAGCTTGAAATATATTCCCGGACATGTTGAACCGCCTCCTGACTCACCCGTATTGAATCTGTCCGCATATAAGTAATGAGACCCACATTTCCTTTTGCTCCCAGATTTACCCCTTCGTATAATTGCTGAGCAATGCTCATCACCCGGGAGGTGGTCATCCGGAAGCGGCGGGAGGCCTCTTGTTGCAGAGTGCTGGTAATAAACGGGGGCGCCGGCGTTTTCTTTATCTCTTTTTTTTCAATGTTGGCAATCCGGTAAAATGCATTCTGCAGAATTTCCTGGTGCTTTTCAGTCTCTTGCTGATTTTTTATGCGAAATTTTACCGGATCGAGCGTATTTCCGCCAATTTTATAGAGGTGAGCTTTAAAAGTAGATTTTTTCACAGTCTCCAGTAAGACATCAACACTCCAGTATTCCACAGATTCAAATTTCTTAATGCTCTCTTCCCTTTCTACCAATAAGCGTAGAGCTACTGACTGAACCCTTCCGGCACTTAATCCGCGATAAATAGTCTCCCAAAGAAAGGGGCTTACCTGATATCCCACAATCCGGTCCATTACCCGGCGCGCCTGCTGCGCATTTACCCGGGCTTCGTCTATTTCCCGCGGATGTTCGATTGCCATCAATACAGCATTCCTGGTAATCTCATTGAATTCAATTCTGAAGACGTTTTTATTGGCAGACTCGATGGCCTTGGCAATATGATACGCGATGGCCTCCCCTTCGCGGTCCGGGTCGGTAGCAAGAAGCACCGCACCAACCGTTGAAGCCTCTTTCTTCAATTTACTAATGACCTTCGATTTACCCTTGATGGTAACATAATCAGGTTTGAAATCTTTTTCTATGTCCACTCCGAGCTGGGTTTTCGGTAAATCAATGATATGCCCAACTGATGCAGCAACCTTATAATCTTCACCTAAGATTTTATGAATCGTTTTCGCTTTAGCCGGAGATTCAACAACCACCAGTTTTTTCTTATTACTTTCCATTTTCCTTCCTGTTTATTCCAGTTGAATTTTCACTTCCGTTCAATTTCGAAGTTCTCTTCTTTTCCAAAGAGCCTTATAAGTTAAATAGTTTTTTAGTGGTCACTTGAACCTCGCTAACTATTAGAAAGATCCGCAAGACACAATAAAGCTTGTTTTATGCAACACGAAATCCAGAAAATTAAATGATTTTGGGGATATTTTCAGTTTTGAGAATGAGCATATTTTATTCACCCTACACCTCAAATATAAATAATATTGATCCAAAGTCAATACTTTTTTTTAACGGGTGAGGAAAGAAAAAATTGAAAATACTTGACTTTTTAGTCATTCGATGATTAAATCTATCTGAACAGTTAAAAACCGGAAGTAAAAATTTAAGTCAGGAGATAATAAATGCGTCGCAGAGATTTTATGAAAATTTCTATCATTGCAGGAACGGGTTATATGATTGGGGGTCGGCCATACTCTCTATTAGCTGCTCAACCGAATGCTGTATGGGTAACAGGAGGAGAACCGCTAGCTCTTCTTCAAGCCGCGGTGGATTCATTCTCAGGTATGAGCAGTTTCATTTCCAAAGGGGACCGGGTGGTTATTAAACCCAATATCGGATGGGACCGTAAGCCTGAACAGGCAGCAAATACGAATCCCCAGCTGGTTGCTGAATTAGTAAAAATGTGTTTCGAGGCCGGAGCCGCAAAGGTAAAGATATTCGACCGAACCTGTAATAATCCCCTGAGATGCTACAAAAACAGCCAAATAGAATCGCTCTCAAAAGAGTATGGGGCTGAGGTTGACCAGATTCGGGATTTCAAGTTTAAAGAATTTGCCCTGCCAGACGGTAAACTTTTAAAAGAATGGCCTATTTATAAGGATTACCTTGATGCGGATAAGGTTATCAATATTCCCATTGCCAAACATCACTCCATGTCCCGGGTATCATTAGGCTTAAAAAATCTGATGGGCGTAATGGGCGGTAACCGGGGCTCACTCCATAATAAATTTACGCAAAAAATCAATGATATTAGTGCCCATATACTACCGACGTTAACTATTATTGATGCCTATCGGATCTTACTCCGCAACGGCCCCAGTGGTGGCAACATTAATGATGTAAAAATAGAAAAAGCGTTAATCATGAGTCCCTGTACCGTTACAGCAGATTATCTGGCGCTTAATTTATTTGATCTTACCATTTCTGAAGTCCCATATATTCAGGAGGCTATCGATAGGGGTCTGAATAAATATGATATCAACAACCTTGATGTTATAAAGATTAATTTAAGCTAAATATGGCCCGCACTCGCAGAATCATCCAGCTTATTTTCCTGCTGTTTTTTTTCTATCTCTTC
>CBDUVK010000215.1:0-5281 GCA_965370645.1 uncultured bacterium | reverse complement strand
GATGAGGACATGCCGGTAGTGGTTATAGCAACACAGGATAGTACTTATGAGAAAATTGTGAGTAATATAGAAGAGGTGAAAGCACGCCGGGGTCGGGTAATTGCGGTGGTTTCGGAAGGGGATACCAAACTTGATAATTTGGTCGATTATACCATTCCAATCCCAATGACTTCAGATTTATTGCAACCGATCATCTCAATTATCCCGCTGCAATTGCTGGCCTATCATATTGCGGTAATGAGAGGCTGTGATGTGGATCAGCCCAGAAATCTGGCCAAGAGTGTTACGGTGGAGTAGGATATATTGGGGTGCAATTTCTGAATGAATTGATATGAAAGATTACCACGAAGTGGCCGTTCTGCGGAAGATCAAAGATTAAAATTGGCAGTTTTCAGTGGGCAGTTCGCATAAAAAAATGCTTGCACTGGGAGAGGGAATCCTTTAATTTTTTCGCGCATTTATTTTGCCGGGGTGGTGGAATTGGCAGACGCGCTAGGTTCAGGACCTAGTGAGCTTCGGCTCGTGCGGGTTCGAGTCCCGCTCCCGGCACTTCCCAAGCCTCCTTAAAAAGGGGCTTTTTTTGTATTTGGGGATGGGAGGAGAGTCTGTATTACGTCTACGTTTTATTCTCTGTTAAGGATCAGGGATTATATATTGGCCAAACTCAAGAAATTGAGTCCCGAGTGAAGCGACATAATCAGGGGAAGGTAAAGTCTACAAAATCGAGGAGACCACTGGAGCTACTTTATTGGAAAGAGGTTAATACGCGAGTAGAGGCGTTAGAATTGGAGAGGGAGTGGAAGACGACTCAGGGTAGGAAGAAGTTAAAGAACGTATTGGAGCACAAATGATTGAGTAAGTGATCGTAGTAGTGCGGGTTCCCTGCCTGACTGATGGTGTCAGCCGGCAGGCAGGCAAAATCCTAAGTTTTAGCTCCTCATCCTAACCAACGATTTTTTATACATAGCAGAAAATATCGGTCATCTCGACCTCAGTCACTGTGGAACAGTGACGTAGTGAAGAGATCTACAATAAAAAGATCTCTCGACTCCCGAGCACTCAATATTTATCCACGAATTAGCGAACATGTAGATTTTTGTTAGTCAGGAATCATGCAGAGTATTCATAATCTCTTGCTTTATTCCAAAATCCGCGCTCTAAAATCCGAACTCCCTGCCTGCCTGTCCGATGCCAGGCGGGCTGTAGGCAGGCAAAATCTATTTTATAGATTGCTTCTCTTAGCAGGAGTAGATATAATTTTGCTCAGATTAGTTCAACATTACTATGCTTACTTCTCGAAAGTTACTGCTTTTCTGGCTTCCTCTGGCGGCAACCTGGCTGATGATGTCCGTGGAAGGTCCTTTCTTGGTTGCTATTATTGCCCGATTAGCAGAACCGAAATATAATCTTGCGTCCTTTGGGGTTGCCTTTGCATTCGCCCTGATTATCGAGGCACCGGTAATTATGATCATGAGTGCTTCCACCGCACTGGTCACTGATCGCGATTCCTTCCTGAAATTGCGCAACTTTACCTATTTTCTGAACGGACTGGTCACGCTGGTTATGCTGATTATTTTAATTCCATCCGTATTTTATTTTATTACTGAAACCTTGATTGGTTTGGAGTCACCCGTCTCCCGTTTAACCCACTACGCCCTTATTCTCCTTTTACCCTGGCCGGGTGCTATCGGGTACCGGCGTTTTTTTCAGGGTATTTTGATCCGGGGTAATTTAACCCGCCGGGTAGCCTACGGGACAATCATCCGACTTTTCTCCATGTCAGGTAGCGCGGTAATTTTGTATTACTTTTTTCATCTGGATGGCGCGCTGGTTGGTGCTGCCGCCCTATCCATTGCGGTTACCATGGAGGCGCTAGCGAGTCGTTTCATGGCCCGAAAATCTGTAGCGGCTATTTGCAGTAAAGAAGAGGAAGAGAGTGGTGAAAAATCGAGGCTGAGTTATCCCAGCATTTTGCACTTTTATTATCCCCTGGCACTCACTTCTCTGTTGGGACTGGGGGTTCAACCAATGGTTACATTTTTCATGGGGCATAGTCGTATGGCTCTGGAGTCTCTGGCGGTCTTCCCGGTGGTTCATTCCCTGGTCTTTATTTTCAGGGGAGTTGGACTCTCCTTCCAGGAGGTGGGCATTGCACTTATGGGAAAATCGAATGAAAATTATAAATTACTGCGAAATTTTGCAGCCCTGCTGGGAGGTGGCTTAGTAATAGTACTTTCCCTTATCGCTTTTACTCCATTATCTCTGGTGTGGTACCAACAAATCTCAGGATTGTCCCCGGAACTCTCGAAATTTGCAATTTTGCCGACTCAAATTCTGGCCATCATGCCGGGATTGACGGTATGGTTGTCTTTTCAGCGAGCCGTGCTGGTCATTCATAAGCATAACGCCCCCATTACAGTTGCAACCGGTCTGGAAGTCATAATGATTGTGGCACTGCTATTTGTTGCAATCCGGAATTTTGATATGGTTGGAATTACTGCTGCCGCTCTGGCCTTAATCACTGGCCGCCTGCTGGCTAATGGTTTTCTGATGAGGCCGTATGTCTCAGTATTAAAGAAGAAGTAGAACGCAGATGACACGGATTCAGTGGATGATCGCGGATATTTTTATACAATAACAAAAGACTACATTACAGGTAAAAGGATAACTTTATAGGTTTGAAGAGTTTGATCCGTGAAAATCCGTTATTTTCAGTGCGATCTGTGTTCTATTATTTTCTTGGAATACTAATCAAAATAGTTTTCGATCCGTTTGAATTTTAACAAAAATTGAGTAATTTGGATATTATGAATTGGAAAAATGGAGAAAGACCACTGGCCTATCTTGCCGGCGCAATTGAGCATGCTCCGGATGGAGGTAGCCGTTGGCGTGCAAGTATTTCAGAATTTCTAATTTCGGAGCTGCAACACCAGGTTTTCAATCCCTGTATTGAAGAGAGTCATATTTTAACCGCTGAAGAGTTCGAGAATTTTCGCTCCTGGAAAACCGAAAACCTGCCCCGATTTCGAGAGGTGATGCATAAAATTATTCAGACAGATGTTTCCATGCTGATTAATCAGGTGGACTATATCATCTGCAAATGGGATAAGTATGTTTTCCCCGGGGGAGGTACCCAGGGTGAATTGACCATCGCCTTCTGGCATAGTATTCCGGTTTATATGGTAACGGAAATACCTGTGCAGGATATAAGCAGCTGGATTTTAGGCTGCACCAATGAAATATTTAAAAATCTTTCAGAATTGAAAAAATATTTGAGACATCAATTTTCAAAATCGCTTGAATAATGTAATATAAGAGATTGAGACCATGGAAATGGAAAAGAGGAGATTGATTCCATGAGAAGAAGAATTTGCATATTGATGATTATGTTAGGAGTTATTTTTATGATTCATTGTCAGAACCACGAAATTATTGATGATTATGCTCCGATAAACCATGTCCAAACACAAATTCAAAAATTCGCCCCGGTTGAAATTGATTATGATAAAAGTCTACTTAGCGAAAATGAGCAAAAGGCCCTGGTTACTATGGTTAAAGCGGTTCAATATATGGACAAGTTGTTTTTATAACAGGTGTATCATAAAAACGAGAAAATACAAGCAGCTCTCCAAAGGGAAACAGGTTCTGGTTATCCTGAATAATTGAACTATTTCGACATCTCCTTTGGTCCTTTCGACCGACTGGAACAGAATCAGCCATTTATCAATCTCGCTGATCAAAAACCGGCCGGAGCAAATTTTTATCCGGTGGATATAAGCAAAGAACAATTAGAGGACATAAATTTTCGAAGATATCCCTTTGGGAATAGAGAAAGAAATTTCAGAGGCTGGGAACGAATAATCTTTCTATTTTATTACGTGATTGTTTACTTTATCCCGATAGATTAAAAGGTATCTTGTTAAGAATTTGAAATTTACCTGTTGCATAGATTAAGATCTCATGAAATTAGATTCCCGCCAAATACATGCGGGAATGACTTTGCTGGTGTCATTCCGTCAGGGAATGACGGAATCAAGTTATTCTGGATGAATAGAATATTTAGAGTACATGTGGGTAGATTTTAAAGAGATCCGTATAAGCATGTAATTTATAATTTAGGCTATCCATTTTCAGAGCTAAGGCAATAAAATATTTTATTCTTTAAGAGTAGACAAAATTGAAATACTTCTATTTGCACGGATTTCTATCCGGACCCGGTTCAACTAAAGGGGAATTCCTGTCAGGAAAATTTTCGGATAGCGGCAGAGATCTTCTTCGACCGGATCTCAATGCCGGTGACTTTGAAAACCTTACCATTTCCAACCAGCTTGGCGTTGTTCAACAACAAATTAGATCAGCAAAAGAAAAAATAGTATTAATCGGTTCCAGCCTGGGAAGTTTTATCGCTGCGTTGGCTGCAGAGAATATTCCGCAGGTGGAGAAGCTAATTTTGATTGCCCCGGCATTGGATTTTGTCAATCGCTATTTTAAGAGCCTCACGCCGGAAAAGTTAACACGCTGGAAAGAGAATGGTTATATTACGCTCTATCATTATCACTATAAAACCGAAAAACGCTTAGGGTACAGGATGGTCGAAGATGCCAAAAAATATCAAAACCTTCAGTTAACACGACCTCTGGATACTTTAATATTTCATGGTGTTTATGATGAGGCAGTTCCATATCAGGTGAGCATTGAGCATCTGCAAAGAAATTCAAATTCCAGGCTGGTGCTATTCAACTCAGACCATGGTTTGCTTGATCAGCTCGATACAATGTGGAGGTATATCGCGGATTTCTTAGAGTTATCTTAATGAAAATATTTTATATCAGGCTGCATGATTTAATTTCTAAAGATGCCGGATGTTAATAGCCCGGTCTCCTTTAATTTCCCGCTTCAGGTCAAAACCGACTCTATCACCTTCTTGAAAATTTTGTCCGCGGTACTTAGGATGAATATCCTGAAAATTAAAATATACTTCGTCTTCCTCTTCGGTAATAATAAAACCAAAACCCTTTATGGGATCGATCATTTTAATCATACCTGATTCCATCGATTTACCTCATGGTGTTTTATATAATTTTACAAATTCGTTTGAATGGAATCCAGTCGTATTAGAAATCAGTATATATCCAATGTTTTTGTATTGGTAATAGTATAGAGACTTATTAATTATAAACCCTTTAACTCTGGATATTGCATTTGGGATTACAATTCACTCTCTCGGGAATATGGAATATTTAATTATTAGTCTGGTTTCGCTTATTGTTGCCGCATTTCT
>CBDUVK010000214.1:0-5306 GCA_965370645.1 uncultured bacterium | reverse complement strand
GAGACACCGGACTCGGGCGCCGAACCACCCATTATTCCGGATGAAACTCCGGTTGAATCTGCCGAAGAAGAGGTGACTGCAACGTTTTCAAAACCACCGATATTGTCACCCACTTTAGGCGAGATTTACATCGCCCAGGGCAGATTTGAAGAAGCGATCAATGTATTTAAACAACTGGTGGACAAGGATCCGGAAAATTCGCGATTCAAACGCAAAATAAGCGATCTGCAGAATATCATCGCCAAGAAAAAAATGGGTTCCTGAGCGATCTGATATTACAGCTCAAAATTTTATTTGTACTGTGATCAAGAATTATTTAATGAAGAATATAATCCAATCTTTCAGGAGGGTATTACCCTCCTTTTCTTGTTATATGGTATTCCCTGCGCTATTGTGGTTACTTTTGGCTATTTTTGTACAATTTTTGAATGCTCAGGAAATTATCCTCAGGAGTAATACTGAGGGTGTTTTTTATTCAGATTTGGATGGTACTGTCCGCTCGGGGGATCCGGATCTGGACAGGCTGGTGCGCAAATATCATCTTAACTATGAGGGAAGTTTATTAAATAAATTTCGATCTCTCCCCAATTCACCCTTTCGAAAAATTTATAAGGTTACGCCAAAAAACCAGGCTGATATAACCCCTCTTTTACAGGAATTAAATAATCATCCATCGATTGTCTGGGCCGAACCGAATTATCATTATCCCGTTCATTTTATACCAAATGATTCATTATACCCCAATCAATGGGCGTTATCGAAGCTGCGTATGGAGCAAGCCTGGGATGTAGAGCAGGGGAATCCCCAGGTTATCATTGGGGTTATTGATACCGGCATTGATTACCAGAGTGAGGATTTTAATAACCGGATTTGGGTCAATTCGATAGAGGATCTGAACCAGAATGGTAGACTGGATTCTTTAGATATAAATGGGATTGATGACGATCAGAATGGTTACATCGATGATGTGATTGGCTGGGATTTTACGCATGCACCTGGTTTTCCGGATAACGGGGATTTTCTGGATCCTGATAATGATCCCATGGATGATTATCCTGGTGGACATGGAACACCGGTGGCAGGTATAATTGGAGCTGCAACCGATAACCATGTCGGTATCGCGGGAATCGCGCCCGGCATCCGGCTTATGGCGTTGCGGGCCGGGACGGCATCCGGCTACCTGGAAGAAGATGATGTGGCCGAAGCCATTATCTATGCCGTTCAAAACGGTTGTAAAATAATCAACATGAGCTTTGGAGATCTGGTATACTCCCATTTATTGAAAGAGGCGGTAGATTATGGGACAACCAATGGTGTAATTTTTGTTGCTTCGGCAGGTAACTCCGGAAGTCAGATTTTGCAATTTCCTGCTGCCTATGATAATACAATCTCGGTTGGTGCCACAAATTTTGAGAATCAATTGGCGCCATTTTCAAATTATGGCTCGAAAATCGATCTGGTTGCACCCGGGCAGGATATTCTTTCAACCGGAACGAATAATTTTTATGGAAATTACAGTGGCACCTCTTTCTCCGCACCAATGGTGTGTGGCGTTTTAGGCTTATTGTGGTCGCAACAACCTACCACTCACCGGGAAGCGGTCATAGGCCAGTTGGTGGCAGGATGTATGGATCTGGGTAGTCCCGGTTGGGATATTTACTATGGTCATGGCCTTCTAGATGCTTATATGATTTTAAGTTCTCCACAGACTTCTCGTGCCAGAATTGACTATCCGGAAACTCGCAGTGGTGTAAAGGATTCAGCAGTGGCGATACTGGGAACTGCAGCAGGATCTGATTTCAGGAAATACATACTCTCTTATGGGATCGGGGAAAATCCCCTTCAAATGGAAACTATTATTGAAAATAATTTCCAGGTCAATTCTGATACTCTGGGTCTATGGATTACAGAACCATTCACGGATACTACCTATACACTTGAGTTGAGACTTACTAACCGAGATTTATCCACGGTAGTCAGTCGTACAATCGTATTCCTGGATCGAACCCCCCCGGCTCTGCTGGATTTACAACCGATTCCACTCATGGTGAAAGACAAACATGGTTTTCTGATTAAAATTTTAACGGACGATCAGACCCGGGCGATCATGCATTACCGGGAAAAAGGAGATTTTGATTTTAATCAGACCCTGATTTCGAACTATTTAAACAATCGTCATACTTTTTTGATTACCCAGGACCATACCACCCGGGAACTGGAATATTTCATCAGTCTGGAAAATAGTTCGGGTTTACAGACAATCGCTGACAATGGTGGACAATTCTATTTGCTTGATCTTGATGTACCAGGTACCATCACTGCACTTTTTGAGCAAATCGCTTCTACGGATGGAACCGGGTATTTTATGAATAGAGAAGCAGATTTTAACGGTGATGGCATTTTGGATGTGGTGGGCAACATAGAGTTATCAGGTCAGGGTTCTTCATTAATCGGTACACTGAATTTTGAGAATGATGCTTTTACGAGTTATCCGGGCACACGTCCCGCTTTTGGACGCGATGCTTATGATATTGATAGTGATGGCAGGCCTGATCTGCTGGCAGGCTACGGAGGGGTATCCTATGTTTTTGATGGAGAGAGTCTGCCAGGTTTTACTGCGGAACCGAAACAATTTGGTTTAACGGATTTCTGGGCGGCCCGAATGGCCAACTTAATTGATGATGGATATACCGAAATATTTGCCCTTCATATTAATCAGTGGACCATTTTCCGGCTTGAGAACCCTGCAGATCTAGCTCTCACTCAGATTCAAATTCTGCAAAATCCTACGGAAGGTGAAAATAACTACGGGGTACCCTATGCAGAGATTACCGATCTGAATCAAAATGGTAAACCCGAAATTATTATCGGGGATTACGATGGAGACCTGATCATATATGAAACTACTGTGAGCAATCAGTTTGAGCCCATTACAACCATCAGGTTACCGGGAGAGGATGCCACTCATCGTTTTGCGGCGGGGGATGTGGATGGTGACGGACAAGATGAAATTGTATGCGCAACTCAGAAGCTGGCTGATTATCAAGGAGAGTCTTCCAGGTTAGGTCAGTATTGGATCTTGGATGTTTTAGAGTGGAATTCTGCCGGAGAACTCGAGATTGTCTGGGAAAAGAATTTTCATGGGATTATCGATTTAAAAGATGCTTATAGCGGGATAACAGTCAAGGATTATGACAATGATGGCCGGGCAGAGATTTTTTTTACACCATTTCCCCAGGCTTACTACATTGAATATGAAAATAGTACCTATCAGGTAAACTGGTATTTTGATGGAATTAATTGTAATTCTGTTCCTCTGTTGGCTGAAAACCAGATTATGCTGGTGACCCAATCGGAAATTCTTGCCTTTCAAAACCTTGTGAGTCCGCAGAGACCTCAACCCCCTTCACGGGTGTGGGCGGAAAGCGCTGACACGAACCATATAGAAATTATTTGGGATTCTGTGAATGGGGCGGATGCCTATCTCATTTTCCGGGAAAATGTTGCCGGTCAACAAATTGACAGCCTGGCCTCCATGAATACCACTTATCTGGATACCCTCGTCCAAGTGGATCAGGTTTATCTTTACTGGATCCAAACTGTTGACAGCAGCTTCACAATTCCGCAAAGCAGAAATAGTAAGACTCTGAATGTCAGCTCGGAAAATCCTCCCAAATTTCTCGGTTTAAAAGAGCAGAGTAACAGTCAACTATTACTGGAGTTTGATAAGCCGCTGGGTGAATTGTCCTTTGCGGTCGGGAACTACCGAATTCTGCCGGAATCGATAATTCCATCCACAGCAGTTCGTGGAAAAGCGGGTTATCAGGTACTGCTCGGTTTTCATAAAGCCATTTTACCCGGTATGTATGAATTGCATGCTGATCATCTGGTGAATAGTTCAGGAGTCCCATTTTACCAGGATACCTTAAAGGTTCCTTTCCGGATAATACCGGTTGACAAAAAGCCTTACATAAAGCAAGTCACAATGGTGAGCAAATCTGAATTATTAGTATCATTTAATCACCCCATGGATCAAAACAGTGTGGAGAACATAAGTAACTACCACATCGATCCTGCTGATGAGGTGATTCGTGCGCTGTTGGATACGGATAATTCTCATAATTTACATCTTTTTTTACATGGGAAAAATCGAATGGGGAGTCTTGGAGTTGACTACTATTTGGAAGTAGAGGGACTGCAGGATATTTGGGGAGTTTCTCTGGCAACGGAAGGAGGGAATCGGTATCTTATCCAGCGCGACCTTAATAATCTGGAAGAGGTGATGGTGTTTCCCAATCCGTTGCATCCCGGGGCGGCAGAAGAAAAAATTACATTTGGAAATGTCCCTTTGGGTTGTGAGATTTCAGTCTATACCGCTAATGGAGAGTTGGTAAAGCGAATGAAGAATGAAAATGCGAATGGCGGGATCTCCTGGGGGCTTAGAAATGATAACGGGCAGCTTATCAGGAACGGTGTCTATTTATTTGTAGCCAGTTATCAGGATCAGGAAAAAATCGGAAAATTTGTTATTCTTAGATAAGGAGACTGCAGGATGAAGAAAAGGCGTCCGCTGGTTATAGCAGTGACAGGGGGTATGGGTACAGGGCAGTCATCGGTCTGTCAGTTTTTGCATTATTTAGGGGCAAAGGCCATAAATGCAGATAAAATTGCTAAACGCGAAATTGAAAACAATGCGGCAGTTCAAAAAGAGTTGAAAAAGACTTTTGGAGCTAAAATATTTTATCCTAACGGTAAATTAAATCGAAAATTGTTGGCACGATTAGCATTTGCTGATGAAGCAAAGACGGTTCGTTTGAATAAAATTGTCCATCCACAGATGGTGTCACGGATCATCGAAATTATTGAAAATGCCAGAGATTCCGGCCGGTATTCTATGATCGTGGTTGATGCAGCTCTAATTTTTGAACTCAGCCTGGAAAATATGTTTGATGCAGTCGTAGTAGTAACCTCGAAGATGCAGAATCGTCTGGAGAGGATAAAACTCCGCGACAAATTAACCGATAAGGAAATTAGTGATCGTATGAGCAAGCAGATACCGATAGAGGATAAAATGCAGTGGGCAGACTATCTGATTGAGAATAACGGGACGTTGAAGCAGTTGGAGGAAAACACTAAGAAGTTATTTCATCAGCTTAAAGGTCACGCCAGGAAAAAATATTGAGTGAAAGAGAAAAATACTGTTTTACAAGATAGTATTTTTTACTCATTAAATGGCAGTACCATCTTTCCGTAAAGAACATTGTTTACTTATTATACCGTCATCAGGTTTGACAAATTTTTATTTC
>CBDUVK010000213.1:0-5377 GCA_965370645.1 uncultured bacterium | reverse complement strand
GACTTCCGGTGGCAGGATCGAAATTGAGCAATACTGTTTGGGGGGGAACCGTAAATTGATAAGTGAGAAGATGGTCCGGTGTTTCAATATCCTCTACAAACTCCCATACCATAAGCGTTGCCGAGGAATCAACCCGGAAATGGAGGGTATCCGGTAGGCCGCTCATAACCGGAGGATCATTCACGGAGGCGACATTGACAACGAACTCCGCTGTATCGCTATAAGATGGATCACTAACAATTAACAGTAAAGTATCCAGACCATACCAGTTCAGGCCTGCATAAAAGAGATAAGAACCACTACCTGATAGAACAGATACCGCTCTCCCACCTTCCACCTGGTATGTGAGAGTGTCATCCGGATGATCAGGATCGTGTACAAAGGCATACCAGAAACTGTTCGGAACATCAAGAGTATCATCCTCATCGAATGTCAGATCAGGAAGCGCTGAAATCACAGGCGGATCATTCTTGGCAGTCACCGTTACTGTAATGGTATCGGTATCCATGGCGCTACTGTCATCCTGTGCGTAGAAAACCACCGAAAAAATGCCTGATGAATCTAACGTACTGGCAAAGCTGGCATAATGTGTCACTGGATCAATATCAATAATGAGGTCACCCGGATCAACCAGAATACCCCGCGAACCTCTTTTAAAGGACATGGAACTGGCCATGATAACAAGGGAAGTAAACTGAATTTGTGTAGTATCATGATCCACATCCGTCACATAGGGATTCAGTGGTAAAACGTATTGACCATCTTCATCAAATTGCACATCCGGTATATTTGTTAAAACCGGGGGATCATTGACGGAATGGACCGTGACCGAGACCAGTGCAGTATCGGAGGTCACACCCAGGCTATCATCGACCGTATAGGAAAACTGGTCAAAGCCAAAGAAATCCAGATCGGGCTGATATAACACTGTACCATCAGCAGTATTAACAGTGGTCGTCCCATGGCCGGGATCGTTAACAATGGTAACCGAGGAGACATCCAGATTCCCATCGGGATCGCTATCATTCGCCAGCACATCCACAGAGACATCCAGGTCTTCATCGGTCTCAGCAACATCATTCTGGGTAACCGGACTTTGGTTGGGTAGTACCACCGTCAGATTTACCGGAACAATGAGGGGATTTTCATCGGGATCATTGCTGTCAATGCTGAGATTACAGGAGTAAGCCCCTACCGTCAGACCTGCTGCATTCACCAGCAATATTACATTTTGATTTCCACCCGGAGTAACAGTACCTGAGGTTGGATTTTCAGAAAGCCAGCTTGCATCAATGGGTGAGGATTGCGGGGTACTGCTTACATCATTCAATTCAGTGATGGTCCATAAAAGATCTCCATTACCCGTATTCGAGATCAGCAGCATATCACTGCTGGTATCATTCTCTATCACAGTGAATGAAAATGAAGTAGGCGATATCTCAATATCGGGCGCTATCTGAGGAATACCGACTTCAAAATCGGCCTGCATAATCAGGGCTGAGTTACTGATATTTCGAACTGCAACCTGAGTATATTGAAAATTATAATTTCTACTATCCGGTGTGCTGTTATCGTCAAATGTGCGGCTATTGCCGGATCCCGGAAAGGGATCTCCACTATTGCCACTATTTGAATTCATCTCCAATTGCCATAATCCATCGGCTTGCTCCAGAGCAACCAGGTAATGTCCGGAATTTGTATAGCCCGGATACCATTCCCGGTCATTCTGGGTATTCACAGACTCATCCACATGATAAATGCACATACCCGCCTGGGGAAGAGCTGCGTCATATCCCAGCCTCTGGCGATTTTCAACCAGAAAATATTGATTACCAGGATTTCCATGGGTCCATAAACGTACCATGGATTGATTATTCTGAATATCCGGAAGCGAATATCCGGTTGTATCTGTGGTAATATTGTGAGGGGTAACATAGCCCATCTGGACACGGTTCCAGGCATCAGGATGTGCCGGTGAATTTCCCAGCGATCCGTTCCAGCTGCCACCAGCCATTAAACTCCAACGGCCCAGACCTCGTGAACTGCCATCTCGATCGTAAACGTCCGGTAATCCAAAAACCGCATGTCCCATCTCATGAGCGTACACTCCACAGGTCATATCTCCAGGATTTTGCCAGTACTCCGGTTCCATTGAGTAAACATAGGCGTAGACACCGTCAACCAACTGGGGACTGAAAGTTCCCCATTTGTGAGACCAAATATCGTTGTTACTGCCGGTAAATTCCGCACCGGGACCGGAATGGATGATAAACAGAGCGTCTACATATCCATCGCCATCATTATCGTACTGAGAAAAATCCACCAGCGGATTGGCAAGGGCAATTACATCCTCTGCCAGTTTTTGGGCATTCTGAGGGTAACTTCCAAATCCATTGTTGTTATTGACATAATATGCATAGGTTTGTGGTGCTCTCAGCCAACCCATCGAACTGGGTAAGTTTAAGGTGACAACCGTCAGGTTCCCATATGTTACCTCATCATAATAGTGACGAACGGTGCCGTTTCCGGTTCCATACATCAGGTTATCAAAAAATGAGGCATTCACCTGGGACACGTTATCACTGAAATCCACCAGGATAGCAATCGCACTGTAATTGACTTCGGTGTTTCGCGGTGGTCCGGGAACCCGCCGACCATCTGGTAGAGTAGCCGGGGTGTTAATTCCCCTCGCCCGGAGTTCGTCCAAATTCTCTAAATAGTAAGGCGTTTCAATGTTCCCATTTTTCATCATTTCCAGAACTCGCGGGTGAGGAGCATCGGCCAGAGCCAGGCTAACCACAAACAGCCAAATAGGAATGAATAGCCTGATTTTGAGAATGAAGAAGAGATTCCTTGGAATTAACTTCAAGATCTCATCACGGTTAAGGTTTTCTATCACAATATTTTGCAGATTCATAATTCTTCCCTGATATTTGATTTGAATGAGGTTTAACTAATTATTCATAAGCACTCCTTAATATTCTCGGATGGTTTGTGGAATTGTTAAATAAACATTCAAGATTTATCTGTGGATTTAATACTCCGAACAAAATCCGTCCGATCTTGCACGAATTATTCTGAAAAAAATCTCACTTTATACAATTTCAGTACGATTAATAGTATAAATTGAGGGGTTATAATCATGAGCTACATAGCCGTAGGGTACAGCGGATTTCAACCTCTAAAAAAATGGATTACCAGTGCTGTTCTGGTGCCCTTTTCGCTCTATTATATCTTTTCGCATGGGGAATACACTCTTATTGATAATGCCAACCTGATTATCCATGAGGCAGGACATTTTTTCTTCGGTTTTATGGGTAATTTTATTCAGGCTGCCGGGGGAACACTCATGCAAATTCTCTTCCCTGCTTTTCTGGCCTTTTATTTTTTGCGAACCGGTTACCGGACAGGAGTACAGATATTCATTTTCTGGCTGGGTCAAAACCTGATCAATATCAGTGTATACGCAGCTGATGCACAGGTTAGAAAACTGCACTTACTTGGAAATGGAAAACATGACTGGTATTATATGCTACGTGAGTTGGGGATTTTGAATCAGTGTGAACTTGTTGGTTTCACCTTTTTCACCCTGGCTATTCTGCTCATGGTCGTCGCACTTCTCCTGCCTCTTTATCTGGATAATAATTGATACTATTCGATGAAATGAGAATAATGCAGAAACTTTCTAAATAATTTGCATGATTATTCGATAATAATTTTGTATAATAATAAGTATTTTTTAATACCAATCGAAGCACCCAGAGCATATGTCTAAAATTATCGTTATCGCAAATCCCAAGGGAGGAGTAGGCAAAACCACAACGGCAATTAATCTTTCCGCGAGTTTGGCTATCGCAGAAAAATCCGTCCTGATTGTAGGCATGGATCCCAATGGTTCTTTGACGGCTGGTTGGGAATTACAGGAGCAAGAGATTAAAGCCGGGATTTATGAAATATTTATGGGTACCTTCGATTGCATTGATGCCATCCACCACACCGAACTCCCGATGCTGGACATCATTCCTTGCAATACCAATTCCCATGAACAGGAAGTACGCCTGGATCAGATGTCCAAGAATCGCATTCTCCTCAAACGAAAATTACAAGACTTATCGACAAAGGCGAAAAAGGAATATGACTATATTATCATCGATACTCCTCCGGCTGTCAACGATTTAACAATCGCTGCCTTATATGCTGCAAATTCGGCTCTCATTCCCTTACAGACCGGTTATTTTTCACTTAAAGTGGTTGAGAAACTTCTCGACATGATTGATCGGATAAAGAATGGCGTTAACCCCGATCTCAAGGTAGAAGGCATTTTACTCAACTTTTATGAAAAGAATACCCGTGCTTCCATACGCACCGTAGAAGAAGCACGAAGGCAATTCGGAAATCAGATATTTTCTACAGTCATCCCCAAAAATGCTGCCTTGAGTTTTGCGGCTTTCGAGAAGAAACCGCTAATATTGGTCGATGCACTTGCACCTGGTGCTGTTGCTTATCTATCGTTGGCGGACGAAATAATTAAACGTAGCGAACCGGTTAAGTGGCGGATTGAATTTGATGAAGAGTCTGAAGAATCTCCCTCCTTTCCAATAATCTCCAATGTTAATTAGCCTGGTTAATTCATCCCGCACCTGCGGGACCACCAAGGTCACGCCAGTGGTCGGATCCGCCCTCTGGCGGACTCGAAGGCACTAAGAAATAAATTTATGAAGTTTAAAATTTGATCTCATTTTCAATTTTATAAAAAAGTATATTCCTTTTAAATCATTAATTTTTATTACTTTGTGTCTTGGTGACTTAGTGGTTATGAATAATTCAGGTTAGTTAAAATTTTAACCTTCTTCATCCAGTTTTTAAGACCTCTAAACAAAGCCTTTTTGTAAAGAACAATCCTGTTAATCCCGTCAAATTTAAGTAGACAACAGGTCATCAGTCGGCTCTGCGATCTGGAACCCAACCTCTTGGGGAATGACATCCCCATTACCCAAAATCCTAAATTCGAAACCCGAAGCACGAAACACTTAATCAAACTTATCCCATAAGTAATTCCAGGGGTAAGACCCTCCACTCTGCCTGCCTCCAACAGGCAGCCCCGTGCACCCCTCCATCAAATGCCAGACGATGCCTCATGGGAATGTCTTTATATATCTTTAAACTTCAATATTCGGTGTTCAATGTTCGTAATTCGTTTCTCGACAGGCCTCAAGGGGGATTACACCCCCATTACCCAAAATCCTAAATTCGAAACTCGAAGCACGAAACACTTAATCAAACTTATCCCATAAGTAATTCCAGGGGTAAGACCCTCCACTCTGCCTGCCTCCAACAGGCAGCCCCGTGCACCCCTCCATCAAATGCCAGACGATGC
>CBDUVK010000212.1:0-5394 GCA_965370645.1 uncultured bacterium | reverse complement strand
AGAGTACAATCCACCCAAAATTGTCTCTTCCCCATCCAGCAGCAATACCTCTGTTTTTGCCTGGGTCTTTAAAATTTCCAAACCGGTCTCCCCGGTTTGCGAACTACTTCGTTCCGCCTGTAATTGGAGAATAATAAAGTCAATAGAATCGTGTCGGACGATATGTGGTTTTACTTCTAAAATTGAACCTGTTTGGACAAATTGTGTGACAGTATTTCCAGCAAAATCCTGGACCACCACCGATACGTCAGCACCAACCTGAATCCGGCCCTGACCTTCTGATTTGACCGTTACCTGCGGGCTGGCGAGGATTTCACCTAAATTACTGGTCTCCAGGGCTTTAAAAGTGGCAACAACATCGCCCCAGTCCATTTCCGGCGCGATATCAAGTTGAAATATGCCTGTTTTATTATCCGCGGCAGTCATGCTAGCGGTGGCATTGATATCCCCATCTTTGAAGATATTCCAACTCATTCCCGCTTCGCGAATTTTAGAAAGATTGGACTCAAAAAAAATCGCATTGATAATAACTTCTCTATTATCAAACTCGGCAAGCAGTTGCTTCTGTTGAGTTGTTAAATTCGCCCCGCTACCTGTGGCGTCTACCATCGAACGAATCTGTATATAATCCTCATATTCATCATACCACAGTTCCTGAGTTTTAAGAATAAATTCAAAGGCATCCAGCCAGTGCATTTTGTCGATATCCTCTCCAATAGGAAAATTGCGACCTTCCGGATCGATGATGAGTTTTCCGATAAATTTCTGGCTCAGATCATTAAACAGTTCGAGTGCTTGAGGAAATGTCATCGTACGGGATAGTGAGACCATTTCTTCCGGCGCCTTGTAGACATTTCGCAATTCCCGAATCTGCCGGCGATTCTGCCCCAGTACCACTTGAGAACCCAGAAGTACAATCATAAAGACCGAGATACATAATTTTGTGTTCATGATGCCTTTGTCCGCCTTTTTATGGGTTAAGTTCTTCACCAAATCTGATATGAAGCGAAAATCTTTCCACGATTCCACCTTTATTCAAAATGAAGTGGGCTTCATTGGTTTCCGTATCAATTGACTTTAAATAACCAAGGTACACTTTATCACCTTCTTTTAATTCATGAATATTACCTTCGACATCTGCGACTAAAACTTTATCATTTATGATAGCTTTTAGGTCTCCACGCTCAACTTCCGGTAAATTTTCAGTATTGGCAGGGATGTCCCGGTAGACATATGGATAAAATGGATTGCTGGCACGGGGAACCCGGACCTTATTGAGAGTATGTCTGATGGGTGGCAGATCGGGGACATCCGCAAAAAGCGCATGAACTTCCATCTCAAAAGGAACAATAATCTGATACAACATGGTTTCTTTATCCTTTTGTTCCACCATTCGCAGGCTAAGTTTTTCAATCTTATAAAAGAGAGGACCCTTCTCGAGATAAGTGACGAATTTATAAATTTTATTGAATGGCCCCTCGCCCTTCAGACTGTAAACATTATATTTGTATCCACCCGTTTCTTTAGTACCCTGATATAGCACATCAAAATCCATAACACCGCTGTATTTAAGGATACTAATCAGATATTTATAAGATGCCGAAGGTGTGACACCCGGTACCACACGTTTTTTCATGTTGGCGAGACGATTTTCCTTCTCCTTTATAATTTTATCTATGTTATTATATTCATTCTCAACCCCTTGTAAATTGGAAATCTGTTTATTTACTGCAGCAATTTTCTTTTCAGCAACTTTAACTTTTTTAGGAAAATGATAGAATACGATATATCCCGCCACAACGCTCAGGAGAAAACACAAACTCGCCAATACGATGATATTTCTAAGTTTATAAGACAAGGTTCATCTCCTTATTTTATTCGGTCGGTAATTGAGAATTCATTTGAAAGGCATAGACGGCTCTGTCCCGAATCGACTGTACCAGTACACTTTTTAAATCACCATTACTCATAGCATCGGAAAAAAGAGGGATGCGATCTTTATATACCGAAAATCCTCTAAGTACCACCTCATTTCCCGCTGTAGGTGCGACTTCACTCAGCCAAATCCGTCCTACCTTATCCTGATTTTTAGATAGTTTGTATAAAAATTTATTCCACCTCTCAATATTAACAGACATATTATCTACCACCCCAAAGGCTTTTTGATAGTCTGCCAAAACTTTTCTTTTGGCATTCAGCTTTCCTTCAATATCTTTCAAATAGTTGAGTTCCTGCTGCAAGTTCTGCTCCTGCACAACCACCTCTGCAAGGGCCCTTTGCTGCTCAATGACTTTAACTGTAGTAAAAAAGGCAACCGCAGGAAGGCTGAAAAGCAACAGCCAGCCGGCAAGCCCTAGTTTAAATCTTTTCTGGCTTTCACGGAAGGTATGAGGCAACAGATCCACATCGTAGAGATATTTCTCCTTTTCAACCGCAGTGCGCCAGGCCGATCCGATCGCAACCGCATACTTGGAGACATTCAGCTCCTCATCATCATTGACTTCCAGATTTGGCAGGCTGAGATAATCAATCTGGATATCCTCAGGTAATTTCTCCTGTAAAAACTCCTTTAAATTGACCTGGTACGCTTCACCGGTCAGAATGATGTTTTGAACCTGAGGAAGATTCAGGTTATCCTGCTCCAAAAGGATACGGCTGTAAATGGTATGAGTAATATTTTCCGAATCGAGACCGGCGCCAATGATATAAGAAATATTATATATTTCATGACCTTGCAGAAATATGAGACGGCTATACTCATTACCCATGTAGACAATAATAGTCAGATCTTGTGAATCGAAATAGTAGTTGGCATTTACCAGGTTAACCAGGGCGGTCTCCGCACTCTCTACAAAGGAGATCTTTGGCATAACCTTGCGGTTTTCACCCTGCAAGTATTGGAGAGAATTGATCACATTGACTTCACTTTCACGAACGATGGTCATTAACCGGCCGTCCGCAAGTTTGGAGATATGGACCGCATCCGGTTTATGCCCCTCATATGAATCACGTTCGCGGGAAACCTCTTCAATCACTCTTCGTTTTAATTTCTCGCCCTGCAAACCCCAGTCAGTTCCAAAATAAACATAATATATCTGAGGTTCGGAAATAGCAATTCCCATGCGGAACTTGCTTGAGGGATATTGATAGAGAACCCTTTGAAGCACCTCTATATTATCATAATTACCTATATCTTGCTCGGTTATCGTGAAGGAGTCATCCGGTGTCTCCTGCAGATCACTATTTTCCTGAAGTACACTATCTTCCAGTTCTTTGGATAAGTCTCCCATATCGCTCACCGAATCGGGCAGTGTATCGGAAAATATCTCTTTCTGGACCTGCACCGTTTCCAAAGCTTTTGACATTTTTACGATCTGCCCATCTACCAGCTGCAGTTTATTATTCTGCTTCGCCAGACAGACGACATGGAGATAGTGACCTTCTACAAAAAGGCCGACAGCCATCTTTCCCGAAAATTCCTTGTACTTGGCCATATTAAGATTCCTATGTTTATGCTAATTTGAGTAATTGCTGAATTCTTCTTTTATTATTAGAATAATTAACGGCACTATCTGCCGAAATTTTACGGTCAAAATATAATTTTGCTAAATCCTGCTCCATTGTGTGCATACCCCATTGATGACCTTCACTGATCATCTGGTAAATTTCATTGGTATTGTTATTTTTAATGGCGGCCCGGATGGATGGTGTCATCACCATAACCTCCTTGGCCATGATCCGCGCCCCGGAAAGGGTGGGTATTAATTTCTGGGACAGGACAACCCGTAACACATCGGCCAACCGGCTTCGGATCCGGTCCTGCTCGATATTGGGCACCTCAGCAATAATACGGTCGATACTCTCAACCGCCGAGGAGGTATGCAGCGTGGAGAATACTTTATGGCCACTATCAGCCACCTCCAGGGCAGCCATGATGGTATCCGGATCACGCATCTCACCAATGATAATAATATCGGGGTCCTGGCGTAAAGCTTCAATGGTTCCCTTTTTAAAGGAAACAGTATCCCTCCCAACTTCCCGGTGACGGATAAGACATTTTTTGGGCATATGAACGAATTCGATGGGTGAGGCAATAATAATGATATGAGCATTAACGTTCTGGTTATTCAAGTCCACAATGGCATCCAGGGTAGTACTTTTTCCGGAACCGGTAATACCTGTGATCAGGATCAACCCCTCTTTGGTATACCGGAGGTGCAGATTCTTTGTCACATGAGCATGAAATCCATATTGATCAAAGCTGCGGGTGCGGGTTTCGATGGCACGCATATTCAGGGACAGGGCATTCAGATCAAATGCCACATTGGCACGGTTCCGGTAAATCTGCTTATCACTGCCGGTGAAAGTATAAGAGAAGTCCACATTACGCCCTTCACACAACTCCTCCCGCTGAGAAGATAGTAAAATACTTTGAATCAGTATGTCTGACTCGGTTATTTCATACGTCCCCAGTTCCGGCATCGGATTCTTCTCACCATGGATACGTAACCAGATCATTTTTTTACTTCCCAGGCCGCCAAAATCAATATCAGAAGCACTGGTACGGCGCACTTTTTCCAGGAAACCGTTAATCAAATTTCTGAGAGCTATGCGGTATTCATCGGGAAGTTTTTCAATGAGTTCACGGCCGATGAATAGTTCCTTATCGACACTGAACAACGAGGGAGGAACCCGGGATTTTAACTCCTCCAGTACCCTTTTACCTCCACGAACCAGCTGGGCAAGTTTTTGAGCATCCTGATCATTTTCTAAGGTTTGAGTCCCTTCAACACCTCTCTTTTTCTGAGCTAAAAGTTGTTCCGTTTCTGACATGAAGTAAGGATCCTTTCCATTATATTATTCCCACCAGGCAATCAACCGTAGCGATTTTAAGAAGGGGTAATGCGGTGGAGATATACTGCTGAGCCGCGCATCAAAGCGATACCGTTTACTGAAACCGGTTTTTAAGCCCGTGCCATAGGAAAAGGTACCCACCGGACCCCTTTTATTCTGTACAATGCTGCCGGTAAACCTTAAAACACCGGATAACGGCCGGCTGGCATAGTTCTCTGCTCCATAGGCACCTTTAACTGCCATCACACAGGCCTGGATATTACAGTCGCTGTTATTGGCTGCATTATCGGTGATTAAGACCTTATTCTCTGCAACCAGACCCAGAATATCGTTCGAATTTGGATTTGTTTCCGGATTATCTGCATAGACTAAATCATCATCTATATAAATATTCTTGGTAGTATATATGGACATTTCACCATTAAAAACACCCTTTACCCGGATATCTTCCGACGATATGAGAGCACCATCACCTGTTTTTGTAATATCAGTTAGTTTGACAGTATCGGGTGGTAATCCCTGGACAGTTCGAATTACCGA
>CBDUVK010000211.1:0-5403 GCA_965370645.1 uncultured bacterium | reverse complement strand
CCGGTAATTGCCTGTCCGCTATATAGCGAAAAGTTTGGCGGCGGGGATGTTTATTGAAATTTGCGTATGCCATCGGCGCCAAACCGTCAAGTTTGAATAACCTCGGTATTAAGAGAGGATTGCGACTACAGATACATCTGGATATTAATACTCCGCCTTCTTTTGTTTGATGCCTCGTTTTCTAATAATATTGTGTCCCTGGCGGGACTTAACAGCATTTTTAGATTTCTGAACTGCTAAAAATATTTTGCCATGATCAATTCAACATGGTATATTTGAATTAATCAGTGATAATCATCTTTGGCGATTCATGGCGAGAATAAAAACAATTTATACCTGTAATAACTGTGCATACGAAAGCCCAAAATGGGCGGGTAAATGCCCGGAGTGCGGGCGCTGGAATAGTTTTGAGGAAACTGAAATACAGCGTTTTCCATCCGTTAGCAGTTCATCCCGGAAACATAATGTTCCTGCACTTCTTTCAGAAGGTAAAGACTCGTATGAAGCACGGGTGGTGAGCGGTATCGGGGAATTGGATCGGGTTTTAGGTGGTGGTATCTTCCCGGGATCGGTTACTCTGATCGCGGGTGATCCGGGTATTGGAAAATCAACTCTGCTGCTCCAGATGGCCGGCGCTTTAACGAAAAAAAATATATCGGTTATGTATGTGAGTGCGGAGGAATCTCTACCGCAAATCAGGGGAAGAGCTCAGAGATTAAATTTAGTGGATTTACCGCTTCCTCTGCTGGTAGAAACTGAGCTCGAAGAAATACTTTATCAGATTGAACAACAGAAAGCAGAGGTGGTCATCGTTGATTCTATTCAGGCTATTTTCTCTCAAAATACAGCGGGTGCACCAGGAAATGTCAGTCAGATCAGGGAATGCTCAGCACGTCTTTTCAGAAATGCAAAAGAGAAGGGATGGTCACTCTTTTTGGTTGGACATATTACCAAGGATGGAAGTATTGCAGGTCCTAAAATATTAGAACATATGGTAGATGTGGTAATCTATTTTGAGGGAGATTCGTTATACCAGTATCGTATTTTGCGATCTCTGAAAAATCGTTACGGTCCTACCAATGAAATTGGCTTGTTTATCATGGAAAAAGAGGGTCTGAATGAGGTAGAAAATCCATCTCAAATTTTTATTACTGATGTTCATGAAGCCAAGATTGGGTCGTGTGTAACCTGCAGTTTTGAAGGATCGCGCCCCATTTTGGCAGAGGTTCAGGCTCTGGTTTCCCGCACAAATTATGGAATTCCCCAACGAACGGTCAGCGGATTCGATCAGAGGAAACTGGCTCTGATTTTGGCGATTTTGGAAAAACATTGTGGGCTCAATTTTTCCATTTTTGATGTATTTATAAAAATTGCCGGGGGATTGAGAATTGATGATCCTGGAATAGATTTAAGCATCGCTTCAGCAATTTACTCCAGTTTAGTTAACCAACCTCTAAAAGTAAAATCGGTATACATTGGAGAAATTGGCCTGAATGGGGATGTTCGACCGGTAAATCAAATTGACCGCCGTATTGATGAAGCCCTGAAATTGGGTTTCACCTCAATTTATCTTCCCCAAATTGATGGATTTCATTCTAAAAGAACAGGAAAAAAAGAGATACATTATTTAAAGAATATTTCTGAATTGATCATTAATCAGAAACCTCAACCGGAAGGACAAATTCTGTGAAATCTGCCATAAAACAGATCTATTACCTGCTTACTGCTTCTATCATTTGCACCGGAATTTTGCTATTCGCTCAGGAGGGAGAACAGCTGGAACAGTGGATCATTACCGGGATCCTTGATGGTATGGAAACTCCTACAGGGGGATTTATCGATATTACCGCAATTGACCTGGATTCAGAAGGTAACTTATTTATCCTGGATAGTGGAAGAAATCGCCTGCTTAAATATTCAGTGAGCGGACGATTAATTATAGAAATTGGCGGTTTCGGTAGTTCTCAGGACCGTTTTAATGAACCACGCGATCTTGATGCCCACCTGACATTAAATATTTACGTTACTGATTATAATAATGATCGCATTGTTTTATTTGATAATCATTTAAATTATTTAAATGAATTTCGAAGTTCCTCTGATGATCTTTTCTACTTCGAAATGCCTCTCAGTGTGGCTGTTAATAATCAATATGATCTGTTTATTTTAGAAGATTTAAACAAGAGAATAGTTAAATATGACCGCTTTAATCAACCAAAGGCCCAATTTGGTAAGGCGACAGATAACCTGGGTCAACTTTTCGGACCACATCAGGTTGCCATGGGTTCCAAGAATGAAATATTCATATCAGATCAACTCTCAAAAACAGTTCAGGTGTTTGATTTTCTTGGTAATTTCCTTAAGGAAATTACACATCCGGATTTCATTGAACCCCTGGGAATTGATGTAAGTCCCAGGGATTACCTTATTGTTTCAGACCAAAAGGGACAAAAGATTTATTTCTTCACAACCCGCGGCAAACCTCTGGAAGAACTGGACCTAAAACCTTTTAACATATCACCAACTGATGTGGCCTTATGGCATCCGAGTGGCACTGAGAGAACTCATCTTTATGTGTCCTCGGCTAACAAGTGTTACCTTTTCGTCAAGAAGTAGAATAGAGAAGTAAACGAACTTTTCTAACCCCGAAGTCGTTCAGGGGAATAATTCCATTAGTGAGCCTGAGTTTTGCACAGTATATTATCGGATATATGCAAAAAACGCTTTTTTTTACAATAGATCACCTTTTATATTGTTTAATCTAAAAAATTTAAAATATTACCACAAAGGCTCAAAGACACAAAGAAGCAGAGAAATTAAAAGTTTTTAAATAAATGATAGAAATTTGAATAATACAAAAACAGATAATTCTTTTAAATTATTAATTTTTATTGCTTCGTGACTTAGCGTCTTGGTGGTTGTGAATACTTCAAGTTAACTATGAATCAAATTTATCAAATGAGAATCGGAGTTCATTTATGTATACATTCGTTTTTATTATTGGTGCCTCCCTTCTGGGATTGATTGCGGGGGTTGCCTTATATCATTTTACACAGACGCGTAAGGTTTCTGAAGCTAAAAGAAAGGCTCAGGAACTTATCGAAGAAGCCCAGAAAAAACAGGAAAAAATGGAGCGTGATGCATATCTGACGGCCAAGGAAAAATTATACCAGGAAAAGAGTCAGTTCATCAAACAGATGAAATCGCGGGAAGGAGAATTTAAAAACAGGGATGAACGAATCCGTCAGAGAGAAAAAGAGGTGCGAAAATTAGGGAACAAGTATCAGGAGAAGGAATGGCAAGTTAATAAGCGGGAGCAGGAACTGGTTCGCTGGGAGAAAAATATTAAGGATAAGGAAAAAGATGTTGATGAGTTAAAGGAACAACAGCTGAAAAATCTGGAAGAAATGAGCGGCTTGAATCGCGATGAAGCGAAAAAAATGTTGTCTGCTTCAATGGTTTCACAGGCACGATCAGAGGCAGCTCAGGCAGTTCTGGATATAAAGAGGGAGGCCGAGGAGCGCGCGCGCTGGGAAGCCAAAGAAATTATGGCTTTTGCCATCGAGCGAATGGCAACTGAATATACTATGGAATCTACTCTCATTTCGGTTGAACTACCCAATGATGATTGGAAAGGAATTATTATCGGCCGGGAAGGTCGAAATATCAAGGCATTCGAGGCGGCAACCGGGGTAAAGGTGATCGTGGATGATACCCCGGAAACCGTGGTTATGTCAAGTTTTGATCCGGTGAAACGGGAAATTGCACGCATTGCTATGGAAAAATTGATTAAGATAAAAAATATTAATCCCAAAGCAATTGATATAGAAGTTGAGAAAGCAACGCGCGATGTGGAAGCCAGTGTTAAAAAGGCATCTGAAGCAACGTTACATGAATTGAAAATCAATAATGTTCATCCGGAAATGCGGGAGTATCTTGGCCGCCTGAAATATCGCACCAGTTATGGCCAGAATATACTTCAGCACTCCAAAGAGGTTGCCTGGCTGGCTGGCGGCATGGCTGCGGAATTGGGCCTGGATGAAAGTCTTGCAAAACGTGCGGGACTATTTCATGATATCGGTAAAGCCGCCAGTGGTGATTCTGAAGGAAGTCACGTATCAATCGGGGTTGAGTTGGCAACCAGCTGTGCTGAACATCCCGTAGTCATAAATTCGATTCTGGCCCATCATGAAGAAGCCGAACCGATCTCCCCGATTTCTGTACTGGTCACGGCCGCGGATAGGATCAGTGGGGCCCGGCCAGGAGCGCGGCGTGAATCTCTGGAAGCTTATGCGGAAAGAATCACCAAACTTGAAGAACTGGCGAATTCCTTCGAGGGTGTCGGAAAGACTTATGCTCTTTCTGCAGGTCGGGAGATAAGAGTCATGATTATGCCTGAAAAATTATCCGATCCCGAGACAAAACTTCTGGCAGCGGATATTGCTCGTAAAATAAAAGAGAGTATGGAATATCCGGGTCAGATTAAAGTTACCGTAATTCGACAGACAGTTTCCAACAGTTTTACAGATGAATTTTTACCAGGACATGATCAAAAGAAATCTGAGACGGTCCTGAATGAGGAGTAATCTCTATGTCAAATTTTTCTCCGGAATCTCTGCACGCCCTGTATATGGCTATGCAGAATGAACTGGATACCGTCCAGATCTATGAACATATGCTCAATCATGTGACCGATTCACACGCCCGGGAACTGCTCCATCGTCTCATTGTGGCCGAACATAATCATGAACAAAGTATCAAGGAAAAAATCATTTCGGCGGGTGGAAATCCTTCCCCCCCTGAAGCCCAGTTGGATTCGGTGGATTTCCCGGATCGGGATCAGCTTTTGCAGATAGAACTGGCCAATTGCACTGTGGCAGAGTTAGTAAATCTCGCTATAGAAAATGAACAGATGAGTCGTGATTTTTATAAGATACAATACAATCTGGCTCAAAATCCTGAAGTAAAAGAAATATTCAAATGGCTGTGGGGGGAAGAAGAGCAACATATCCGAAACCTCAAGTCGGAATACGGTACTTATCTATCCTGATTCCCCATTTCAATTCAAATAAATGTTCAATGTTGAAACCTATAAGAAAATCTCCCTTATAATTTTCACTGCAATATCGCCCTTAGTTGCTACTGATTTAGTTGGCAATTCCTAGTATAACGGGTTAGTATATTATAAAATGATTAGGTTCTTCACTCGGCAAATTCAGTTATAATACAGGATAAAGAATTATTTCTTGAATTATCTGTTGGGGGAACTCACCTCCTTGAAAGGATATTCAATATACGATCAATTCCAAAATTTCCCCTCTCTTATATATGGATGGACCGGAGACATTGGTAACAGTTTCGGATTTATCCTTGACCCACCCCCTGATCCCCTCCCTTATGTCA
>CBDUVK010000210.1:0-5431 GCA_965370645.1 uncultured bacterium | reverse complement strand
TCAATATTCTTCAAAACTCTATCTATAAGTTGAGCGACCTGTTTCATCTCATTTTCTTTGAAACCGCGGGTGGTTAGAGCCGGGGTTCCTAAACGGATTCCACTGGTCACAAAAGGACTTCTCTCATCGAAAGGCACCATATTCTTATTCACTGTAATACCAGCCTCGTGCAGGGCGTTTTCAGCATCTTTCCCTGTGATTCCGGTTTTGGTCAGATCCACCAGCATCACATGGTTATCAGTGCCTCCTGAGACTACATGATATCCATATTCAATCAGCCTATTTGCCAGAGTTTGTGCATTTTTAACGATCTGTTCGGTGTATACCTTAAATGAGGGTTGCAGTGCTTCCTTAAATGCTACAGCTTTGGCGGCAATGACATGCATCAGTGGACCACCCTGAATTCCCGGCATGACATTACTGTCTATAATCTCCGAGATCATCTTGGTCCGGCCGGATTTCGGTGCCACGATTCCCATATCATTTTCTTTATCTTTGCCAATCAGAATCATTCCACCTCTGGGGCCCCGTAATGTTTTATGAGTGGTGGTGGTTACAACATCGCTATAAGGAATTGGACTGGGATGAACACCGGTTGCGACGAGTCCGGCAGGATGAGCAATATCGGCGAGTAAAATGGCGCCGACTTCATCTGCAATTTTCCGGAATTCTTGAAATGGGTAGAATCGACTGTAAGCGCTGGCCCCCACGATGATCAAACGGGGTTTGTGCTCCCTGGCTTTTTTGGCAACATCATCCAGATCAATATAGCCAGTTTCCTTTTTAACTCCGTAGGATACAACCTTATACATCTTACCGGAGAAATTAACCGGGCTGCCATGAGAGAGATGCCCGCCATGGGCAAGATCCATCCCGAGAATCGTATCTCCCGGTTTGCAGAAGGCAAAATAAATAGCCATATTCGCCTGAGTTCCGGAGTGTGGCTGGACGTTGGCATATTCGGCACCAAATAACTCTTTGGCCCGGTCACGTGCAAGATTTTCCGCTTCATCAACCCACTCACATCCCCCATAGTATCTTTTGCCGGGATACCCTTCCGCATATTTATTTGTCATCACACATCCGGCAGTTTGGAGTACGGCCTTGCTTACGAAATTTTCGGAGGCAATGAGTTCAAAGGTATGATTTTCGCGATCAATTTCCCCCATAATTGCTTTGAATATTTCAGGATCAGCACTTTTAATAAATTCTAACATACTTGACCTCCACCATATCTATAAGATTTATTTCCGTGAAATTACTTTTTCGGTTGAGAAAAATAAAATTGCCGCAGATTTAAACCAACCTGCGGCAATTTTATTAGATGTCATATAAAATAACCAATGAGTTTCATTTCTCCTATTGATTAATCCAGCTGTAACAAGGATCTATAGTAGTGGTGCGATTCTTATGCATGAATTTGTCTTCCGTCGTGGGCACCAGTGGTTCAAACTGACTGATCCTGCGTTTCGCCTCACTCGAATAATTGGGATCCTTGGTTGCCTTTTTCAATTCATTCTGTGCATAACTGTATACGAGTTTGTCATCATACGTTAGTTTTTTTTCTGTTCTGTTGTCCGTACAATACTGTACTGCATTCTCATAAACCTCTGCCATGATCATATGGGGTAAACCGTTTCCTCTATCCACACGTTGGGCGTTATTAACGTATTTTCTGGCCGTATTAAATTTGTGTAATCTACCATAAACTGATGCGGTCAGGCAGAGTACGTTGATATTACGAGGATCAATCTGCAATATTTCCCGGTAATAACCCAATCCTTTAGAGAGTTGATTCAGTCCTTCATAGGATCGTCCTAAATATTCCATCGCCACAATATGCTTGGAATCCTGCTTGATAACACTTTCGAATGGTTCAATCGCATCATTATATAATCCCCGTTCGAAGGTGGCTTTTCCATAGCTCATGGCATTATCGATGTTTGTGGGGTCATTCTGGAAGGCTTTCATTCTCGCTTCCAGGGGATCTTCACCACAATGTTCCATAATTTCGGCTAAAAGACGTGATGCTTCTACGTCTTTTGGATCTAATGTTACCACTTTGTCCTGCGCTTCAATCGCTTTACAATCATCAACTTTATAGTACAGGTAAGCCAGCTTTGCCCAGTAGGATTTTTCTTCCGGACTCGCCTTCACCAGCGCTTCATAGTGCGGAATAGCGCAGTGAGAACTTCCCTTTAAGTCATGGACTAATCCGGCGTAATAGTGCAAAAGTACCTGATCGGGATATTCTTCCAGTCCCCGGTAACAGACAATCAACACACTGTCAGGTTGATTCAGGTTGTAATAACATTGAGTCAATTTTGTATAAACGATTTTAAATTTATCAGTTTGGTCATTAACTAATACCTTCCAATAATATGGTATGGCTCTTTTGTAGTTGTTATATTTGAATTCCTCTCGAGCAAGACTATACCATATCCCCACCTGCTGCTGGCCTAAGCTATCCGATTTGAATTGATCATAGATGGTCGTAAGATCTTCCGGTTGGCAGGGAGTCTCTTCCACACCGAGTTCCTCCAGTCCTTCCAGCTCTTCCAGCTGTGCCAGTCCGGTATAAGAAAACATCATTAATGATGCTATTACAAAAACGTATACCAATCTGGAGATACCACCATAATTCGATTTCACTTTTCGTTTCCTCCTGTTTTTGTAAAATGAGGAATAACCATAGTTTCCTGTATTTAACGTACTTTTTGAAACCAAAGTTCACCCGCGGATATTGATATAAAACTTTTAAAGAAAGTTTCTTCAGCTATTGTTTCGTTTTTATCTCCGCGTATACCCCCAATAAATGCTAAATCCAGACGAGCGCGGCCTTGAAAAAAGGGTATCCCAAATCCTACATGAGCGGCATATTCTTTGATTGAATTACCGTTTATCAAATAACCCATATTACTATAAGAAAATCCTGCTCTGGTATCAAATTTATTTAAAAATAATTTTGTTTTGCCTTGAAAATGAGAATGTTCAATTCCAATTCCAAATTGATAATATTTTTCAATATTATCGGCTTCTTTTTGATTATCCAGACCCTTTTCCCAATTCTGTAGTGCGAAATCAGCGTTTATGGTCCATTGGGGATGAAATTTAAAACCACTTCCCAATCCTGCAAAAATAGGGAAATTGGTTTTAATGTCTCGTTTTTCTTCCTCAAGTGTTACTGGCGATCGGCGAACCAGGGTGTAATTAATACTGGGCTCTAGGTCGAGGAAACCACCTAAGTAAATTTGATTTGTGATCATAAAATGAGCACTGGTTCCCAATCCTGGCCCTCGAAACTGGTAGTCCAGGACATAAAAATTATCAGAAATGGTTGGATCATTAAAAAGCAAATAATAGCGGTCTTTAATAGCGCCAAAGAAATAATTTAAACCGGCAGAAATAGCAATTCGATGATGCGGTGACCAGGCTAAGCCGAGCTGAGATCTGGCGACATTTCCCTCATAAAAAACGTTTTCCTCATAACTTCTATTGTTATTTTGATATTTT
Source organism: uncultured bacterium (assembly GCA_965370645.1). Lineage (GTDB taxonomy): Bacteria > Calditrichota > Calditrichia > RBG-13-44-9 > RBG-13-44-9 > RQOF01. Next base: position 1,918 of record CBDUVK010000210.1, on the reverse strand, counting down.
AATATATAACTGAAATTAGTAGTTGAATAGGGAGTAAAAGACACACCGAATACCCAGCGATTTTTCTTGATGGGGATTGCGAGTTGCAATCCCCCAAAATTTGCGGTTGAAGATGAAAACTCTTGTTCAGAAAGATCGGTCGAAACATAACTGTATCTCATAGAGACGTTAATTATTGTATGATCAATGTAGCGCCATGCTGCCATATTGTAGGAATTGAGTGAAGTCGAATCCCTTGAAGCAAGTCCCGTTCCTCCCATTCCCATACCGCGGATAGTGGTGATATATTGTCGCAAACCTATACCATTCTCAAAACCGGAAAATATCGACTGGGAATAGCCAGAATAAACTATAATACCCAGGATTAAAAATGTATAAAAGCGCCCTCTCATTTACTATATCCTATTTTAAAGACGCGGCTTTGCCGGAACCCAATATTCCAAAGTTAAGCGTGCTTTTTTCAAAAAGTCGGTTTCTTTACTGGTATAAAAAGCCAGGTAACTGAATTGTTCTTTTTCATCACTCACCACTGAAGATCTGTTGCTTGCATCATCTACAATACTGATTACAAATCCGAGTGGTTCCTTCTGATTTGCCAGTTGCGCCCGTATCATATTTGCTAAGATTTTACGATTATCATTTGGGCTGACTTCAACATAGCTGCTATCTTCACTCCAGGTATTCAAGGTCGCAAATGTACCAATTGTTGAATCCGAAATTATTGGTGTTTTGTGTATCTCTGATTCTAAATTAAGGACAACATGATTTCCAATATCATATAACGGATCAAGTAAGCTGTTGTCCCGATCTACCGGTAACTCAAGGTTCGCTGACAGGATAGTTACTTCACCACCAGCTTGAGTTAGGAAGTCATTGAAATTAAATTGAAGAATGCTATGATGTACGATCAGGCTGGATGAGTAATTCCTGGCTTCCTGGCGAGGGAAATCTCCCTCATATAAATAGGCATCATAATTGGCGAGAAGGGTATCCCGATATACAGCGGTGTCTGCAGGAAGACTGTATTTGAGTATGAGTTGTGGATCAGCTCCAGCACTGATGGCAGAAAAATATTGAATATAATCGGCCATCTCAAAATCGATAATAAATCCGTAGTTTTCATCCGGAGTGGTTGCAGTATCTGCCCAGGTCCGTATCAGCTCCAGGCCATCATCATTTAACGTGAATAAATAATCATTGGTATCATCGGGTGAAATTTGCAGTTCTGAGAGGATTGTTCCCCTATCAATACTTTGATCAGGATCATTCCAGATAGAATCCAAATTACCCTCCCAGGTAGAAAATTCAGTGCTGAATATCGGATGCATGCGGGCGGTGAAGGGCAAGCTGCTTCCCTCGTTTACAGAACCAATGGAAAATAATTTTATCCAGGCACTATCAATCTGTGCTGAATCAGGTAATGTAGAATAATCGGTGAATCGGAAAATAGGCCGGCACTCCAAATTTTCAACCGTTCCCAATCCCAATCTCAGGGAAAATCGGGTGTTTACCTCTGATGTTTGGAAATGAGATGTATCCTGCAAAACGAACAATGTGGTATCCTTTACAACGCCTGGTATTTCCTCATTGTAAATATTGACAATTAACTGATGGGGATCTTCACTACAAGTGAACAGCAACAGGAGAGGGATAATCAATAAGAGCGTTTTATACAATGTAATTCCAATATTTAAATTTCAAGTTCTAAAAAGAGTGCAGAAATATAAAGGTTTGAAAAATTCAATACAATATTTTTAATAAATGAAAATATGCTCTTTTTTTGCCTCCTGAGATAACATTATTCTACAATAAATAGAAATGATAGGAACGCTCTTTAGGTTCCCGTCATATTAAAATTTATTGGTTATGTATTAACATTTCTCACCTTGTAACTAATAGTAATTATGATAGTTACTGA
>CBDUVK010000209.1:0-5448 GCA_965370645.1 uncultured bacterium | reverse complement strand
TCTCATCGCAGGAGTCTTTAACCACATTTGTTTTCGGAATTTTGTTATTAATTTTGGTCTCATCCAGGCGATCCTGCAGCATTTTGGTAAAGTTTTTCTCCATCTCCTCAGCCAGTCTTTTATCAAGATTGTGACTCTGCATGACTTTTTTAATATAGATCTCCCTGGGATCAGGATGTTTGGCGATAATATTGTATAATTTCGGCTGGGTAAAACGTGGTTCATCTCCCTCATTATGGCCATATTTCCGATATCCCAGCAGATCGATAAATACATCAGTATGAAAAATCTGCCGGTATTCCATTGCCATTTGAATAGCAAATACAACCGCCTCTACATCATCTGCATTCACATGAAAAACCGGTGAGAGAGTTACTTTTGCAACATCAGTACAGTAAGTACTGGAACGTCCTTCCAGGTAATTTGTAGTAAAGCCCAGTTGATTATTGACTACCAGATGAACTGTACCGCCGGTGCGGTATGCAGGAAGCTGGGACATTTGAATGACTTCATAAACCACTCCCTGCCCGGCAATTGCGGCATCGCCATGGATCATGATAGGTACCACGCGAGTGTAATCATCCCGGTAGCGCAACTCCATTCTGGCTCTGGCAATACCCTGCACCATCGGATTGACCGCCTCAAGGTGGGAAGGATTGGGCGCCAGGGTAAGTTGCACTTCCATATCATCGCGGGTTTTTACCCGACTGGTATAACCCAGGTGATATTTTACGTCTCCGGCAAAAACAGATTCGGCATACTCCTCACCCTGGAATTCATGGAAAATCTCTTCATAGGATTTATTGAGAATATTTGCCAAAACATTCAATCTACCGCGGTGCGGCATTCCAATCACAAATTCGTCTATGCCCATTTCCGCACCCTTTTGAATGATAGCATCCAATCCGGGGATCAGGGTCTCCCCTCCCTGCAATGAAAAACGTTTCTGACCTATATATTTAGTATGCAAAAAGTTTTCAAATACTACTGCCTGATTTAATTTCCTAAAAATGTGACGCTTCTCTTCCATATCAAATTGTGGGCGGTTCCGCGAAGATTCCATTTTGGTTTTCAACCACCAGAGCCTCGCTGGTTCGCGGATATACATAAATTCTGCCCCCATCGAGCGGCAATAGGTTTCCTGCAGATGTTCAATAATAGTATCAAGTCTAGCGGGTCCTATGCCAATTTCGATACCTGCCTGGAATTCTGTTTCGAGATCAGACTCCTGGAGATTAAAATTAACCAGATCCAGGGACGGTTGGTATTGACGGCGGGTTCGCACCGGGTTGGTCTGTGTAAAAAGATGTCCCCGGGATCGATAGGCCTGGATAAGATTCAAAACACGAATCTCCCGCTCTATATGATCGGGAACCAGTTGTTGCTGTCCTTTTCCATCGCTCGAAACTCCCAGTTCAAAACCTTCAAAAAACTGGCGCCACCCCTGCTCGATCGAATCAGGATCTTTCTGATATTCTGCATACATTGATTCAATAAACTGTGGGTGGGCATTGTGTATATATGAAAGCTTATTCATCTTCTTTACAGTCAAAACAAAATTATTAAGGATTACTAAATGAACTTATAAATTAAACGATGACTCTTGGTAAATCAAATATTAATGCAATAAACCAAGCTCCCAACTCAACAGGTCGTTTTTCTAACGTCCTCCGTAACTGATCGTTCCGGTTCAAAAAATTAATTCCAATAAAAAACCCTTCTGCATGCAGAGACAGAAGGGTTTAATTTAATATGCCTGAAAATACTATTCAATAAACTGAAGTGCATAGTATTTAGCGGTTAATTTTTCATTGGTGGCCTTGGCAATCATATCATTCCAATGATAAAGTGCACCAGGTTTGAAAATTTCTTCGATAAGATAGGTACCCACTTCCTTTTTGCCATAGAAGGTTTGCTCAGTAACATTATCACTCTTTAAAACTTCTTTGCCTATATGATAGTAAATCTGCGAGGCAAGAATGTTTCCCATAAGATAGTTATGATAATAGGCCGGATAGAGCGCCACGTGGATCTTTGCTGCCCAATCAGGGTGATTTCGTCCCGGGGGCCGTTTAATCATCTGGTACTTTTCTACCAGATCCCACCACAGTTTATTAAGATCCTGATCAGGATTAGCATACATTGCTCTCTCAAATCGATACATCACTTGTGCCCAGCGGCTAAAGACCAAAGTCTCCAGGCGTAACGATTTTACACAATCATCAGCAACCCTATTCATGCGTGAATCCGAAATCTCTAATATTTCTCCTATCCAATGGGGATTCGAAGCTAAATTACCCATGAGCATGGCAATTGCTTCAGTTGTAAAAGTATGCGCTGGCCGACGCAATGTCCAGGGCAAGTTGCGATCGTTAAATTTATCATAGACGGCATGACCATATTCATGTAACATGGTATTCATCCATCTCTGATTTGGTCTAACATTACAGACCACTCTTACATCACCTTTCCTGTCAATATCAGTACAATAGGCATGTTGATATTTCCCTTCACGTTCGTAGAGATCGCTCTTGGCAATCAGATCATCTATCGGCAGACCGAGACCGGCAAAATATTTCCGTGTTAAACCAACCACATCCCTGTTCCTGAAAAATTGATCCAAATCAACGTTGTAAATCTTGGGGGCCTCCTGAAAAAACCGGTTTTGATAATGCCAGGGCATGAGAGAACTTGCCCTTCTTCTAAATCTTCTACCCAAAAATCGATCCATATCCGATTTTAATTGAATGAAAGAATCACGCGTCAGACTATCCAACTCATTAAAGAGTGCATCAATTTCCCGGGGGTCCTGATCGTTAATCACCAATTGCATGGTATGATAATTATCAAAACCCAGCTCTTTTGCAGCACTGTTTCGCAGGTCAACCAGTTTTAAAACATCACCCACTACTTCCATTCCGATCTGTTTGCTGGCTTTCCAGGCTTTTTCCAGGGTACGAGAACTGCGACTGCTTACTAAAATATCTTCTATTTCATTATCCGTATATTTCTTTCCATCAAACTCAGATCGAAAGGTAGAATACCTTTTCTCAATATCGGTCTGCATCGAAATTATTTCTTTTAAAATCTCTTCATTCAATTGTTTCTCAAGATAGGCGTTATAAAGTATTTCCAACTGACGCTTTAATTGAGGATCCTGAATAGTGTTAGATTTTTTAATTTCACTGAGTTTTTCAAAATCGGCCTGGTTTGCAAAAATTTTAGCGAGCTCAACTTCCATATGCTCTAATTTGCTGTACAATGAATCCTCTCCGGTGGTGGTTGCCATAAAGTAGGCGAGATTACTTTCCTTGCTGAGAGGGATCACACGATCTTCATATGAGGCTAAGAACTGCTTGAATTCCTGAGTCATCTTTTCCTGCTCCGAACTGCAATTTAATGATAATTGGATTGACAATAATAAAATCAATAAAGGAAAATAAAGATAACGAGCAAAATTTTTCTTCATTGTATAATCCCCCCTTTAATATTTGATGTTATTACTTCATTTAATACTCCAAAATTTAATTTAATATTTTTCTAATGAAAGTATTTTTAAATTTCAAATCTGAAAGCCTAGATAATTGTATACATAAATGAATAGTAAGACATTAGACATTAGCATTATCATTCCGGTATTAAATGAGGCCCAAATCATTCAAAATATATGTGAGAAAATCCATGAGATGGGTAATTATCGGGAATTACTGGTGGTGGATGGCGGAAGCTATGATGAGACCTGTCAACTCGCAACGCCCTATGCCTCTGTGCTGTCCTCGCGCCAAGGCAGGGCGATCCAGATGAATACCGGTGCACGAAACGCACAGGGTAATATTTTATGGTTCCTGCATGCTGACTGCATTCCACACCCCAATTCAATTGATGCCATACTAAATGCCATTCAAAATCTACAAATTGCAGGAGGCGCCTTTTCCTACCAGCTGGATGCTGACGGTCTAATTTATCGACTTTCTGAAGGGCTCTCGAATTATAAAAATCGAATTTTTAACGTATTCTATGGAGATATGGGAATTTTCATCAGGAAAAATATTTTTCAGAAGATGGGAGGATACCAGGAAATTCCGTTGATGGAGGATATTGATCTCTGTCTGCGCTTAAAGAAAATGGGAAAAACCATTATACTTCCCCAGCGAATACTCACATCTGCCAGACGCTGGAAAGACGAAGGGCCCCTGAAAAATATAATCCGCAATTGGCTGCTTCAACTGGGTTGGATTTCGGGAATATCTCCTCACATTCTGATCAAATATTACAATTTTAATCATAGGCCATAAGGTTAACATTTAAAATAGGGTTCTTCACAATAAATGGGTACTTTTTAGGATGGCAGAACTATATATTTCACCCCTAACGGGGTTTAAAAAAATTATGGATCATTCACACTATAAATATATCATCCCTGACGGGATTTTTTAGAAAAAATGGTGTCAGTTATCATTCATTACCCCAGGAAATTCAAATATGATTTATCGTCATTTATCAATTGATCCCATTAGGGATCAAATATTTGTAGGAATAACTCTCAAAAATGAATTCAAACCCCGCTAGGGGTGAAATATAATTCTATTGGCAATAAAGATTGGTATCCATTACTGTGATGAACTAAAAATAGGACCAGGAGACTGATGAAAGAACTGGACACTTATAAAAAAATCGCTGCCGAGACGGCTGTGGAATTCATCAAAGATGGAATGATAGTGGGTCTCGGTTCGGGAAGTACCGCAGAATTCGCCACGCGAAAAATAGCACAGTTATACAAGGACGAATCACTAAAAAAAATCAAAGGCATACCCAGTTCAAAGAAGACCGAAAAACTGGCCCGGCGTTTGGGTATTCCCCTGACAGATTTTAGCAAAATTTCCGGCATTGATTTAACCATAGACGGCGCAGATGAGGTTGATCGCCAGCTTAACTTAATTAAGGGCGGAGGCGGAGCATTACTGCGGGAAAAAATTTTAATTCAGGCCAGCAAACAGGTCATCATCATTATTGACAAGAACAAAATATCAAAAAAATTAGGTACAAAATGGCCGGTTCCCATTGAGGTTCTGCCGTTTGGTTGGGAAAATGAAGCAAAATACCTGGAAAGCCTCAAAGCGCGAATAAAATTACGCCGAACATCAAATAATAAAATATATCTTACTGATCAAAAGAACTACATCTTAGATGCGGATTTTGGAATCATCCGGCATCCTGAAGATCTCAACCTAAAACTCAACCAGCGGGCAGGAATTATTGAGCATGGATTGTTTGTGGAGATGGTATCCGATATCATTATTGCCGGGAAAAAAGGAGTCACACATTTAAGGCAATATGATGTCCTGTAGGTGACTATCCTGACTAATTCATCACACAAAGTAAACAATCTGCTATTTGACGGGCGCAAAAAGGTATAAATTTATGGAGGTATAGAGTTCTAGAGGTATA
>CBDUVK010000208.1:0-5495 GCA_965370645.1 uncultured bacterium | reverse complement strand
ATCAACCGGGCAACTGGCAAAAGTTTTTTTAACTGGTCGGGTTCATTAAATATAGAGTGGGCAAAACGTTGATATAACTGTTCCAGAGCCATATTTTTCAGAACCGGTGAACCAATGCTGCCCTTCTCGTGGTAAATCTGCAAGTAGTTAAGTATAGCATCCTGAACCCCGGGATCTCTCTGACCCAGTCTGCGGGAAGTTTCAAATAATCCCTGTTGAGATGGAAGAAAAATTTGACTCAGAGCTGGATAAATTTTAAGGATCGAAAAAAGAACAAACCAGACCACTAATAAGCCTGCAAAGGTCCATCTTACGATGTTTGTGACATCGAAGAGCAGATTGATTAGTAAAAATGCTGTTATACCGATCAGGGAAATTGTCAGAAATTGCAGGGAAAATTTGAGGATTACAAAAAGATAGTACTTACGATGACTTCGGATAATTTTCTGAAACAGAGTCCTATATTCTTGATTTAATGTGTGGCCTGACATAATACCCCAAAGTCAAAATTAAAAAGAAGAAATCTCTCTTGTTTTAACAGGATCAAAATCTTAGTGAGTCAATGCCCAGATAAAAATATTTGTTCCTATTTGAAGTGCCTTTTCCCTTAATTCGGACGGATCTCCGTGAATATCGGGATCCTCACACCCATCACTGATATCAGTATTCCAACTGTAAAACACCACCATTCTCCCTTCATAAAAAAGTGCTAAACCTTTGGGAGGTCCCCCATCATGTTTGTGAATTTTCGGCAATCCATTCGGAAACGAAAATAAAGAATGATAAATCGGATGAGAGAAGGGCAATTCGATCCACTCTGTTTCAGGAAATACTCTTTTCATTTCTCTGCGCAAGGAATGGTCCATTCCATAATCATCATCAGCCCAGAGGAATCCTCCATTTATTAAATAGGTTCGAAGGCGGCTAATTTCGTCATCTGTAAAACGGATATTGCCATGCCCGGCTATATAAGAGATGGGATATTTGAAAAAGTCTCTGTCCATAATTTCCAGAGAGACCTCCCGCTCAGCCATTTTTATGTTGGTATATTGATTCATAAACCGGAACAGGTTAACAAAAGTGGTACGATTTCCATACCAATCCCCTCCCCCCTGATATTTAATACGGGCAACTGTTACAGGCTGGACACTCCAGACATTGTTTACCAGGAAGAATAGAAGTACTATTACCAAATATTTTTTCATAGCAAAAACCTGTTAACAATACTATCCAATTTTAACGGAAAAAACCGATTAAAGATTCTGATTTTTCATAGTAAAAACAAGCCCTTTATTGAGAAAACAGGAGAGAGAATAATTAACAGAAAATATTGTGAAAGAAAGTCTATGCTGAAGTAATCGGTAGGATTTTTAACTCTGTTATCAGAAAAGAATCCTATTGGCAACAATAACCACCAGGGTGACGGTTCCGATCGCTTTTACAGAGAGTCCTCCCACCCTGCCCAGTAGTGCACCATAGGTTGCATATAACACTTCTCGTATATTTTTTCCACGTAACAGCTCGATTGCCATAGTTCCAGCCATAACTCCGATAAAACCACCAATAATGGCCCCCAACACCGGGCTGAAGAAAAATCCACTGATACTCCCTCCGATGCCACCAATAATGGCAGCGACCACTCCCAGTTTTGAGGCTCCATATTTTCGGGCACCAAATGCAATTATAAGATATTCCAATAATTCTATGAGGACCGCTATGATAAATATTATCAGGAGAAACGAGAATGACAGCTTGTCAAAATCAGTGAAGACACCATAAAACAAGGTATTCAGGAAAACGATAAAATTCCCTGGAATACTAAGAAATATTGACACGATGCTGAATGCCAGCATCGCAATAAAGACAATCTGAATAAAATCCATAGAAATTTTTAGATAAGGTTAGTGCTCTGAATTCACAGACCTCTGAGCAAATTCTTTTCTGCGTTTGCGACTTTTCAAATTCAAGTCACTCAGAACAGACCGAACTCTTAACCACCCCATTTTGGAGAAACCATACCTGCTGGAGTTCAACAGTTTCTTGATTTTGTAAGCGCCAATGTTCGGATTCCTGGCAATAATGTGCTGGACTTTTTCTTCAACACTCGTCGCCGTCATTGATAATTCATCAGGTTTTACATCAGCGACTTCAGAAAGTTCCTCTTCAAAAGTATCATCGTGGGATGCAAAATCCGATTCCTGCTGCATCAATGGTGAGGTACTGGAGGGTGTTCCAACCGGAGTTTTACTGACTTCTGCAAATTCACGTGCTACTGTGGCCGCTGTCGGCCGCTGTACACCTTCTTCAAATTTCTTAACCGCTTCCTCTACAGAATCATAAACATCCAGAATATGGTGGAATTCCAGAAGTTCAAAAATTTCATAGACATCAGGGATCATCCTCACAAGCTTCAGATCACCGTTTTGTTCCCGGATGGATTTTATTTCACTGATAAAGATACCCCATCCTGCAGAACTGATATAGTCCACATTTCCCAAATCGATAATTACATTGAATCTATTCTGTTTTAACAGATTGTGAAGGGATCTTTCAACCTCCGATGATGTGGTCGTGTCAATAAATCCACCAACCTTGATCAGAGATACCTGATTCTGGCTGCCTCTCATTTCTGTCGATACTTGAATGCCTTCCATTCCACCCTCCGTTTTGAGACGGGAGAATTTAAATTATTTTAATATATGATTTTACTCAACTATTTACAACTTATCTCTCTTTTTTTCCTGCTTCTTCCGGAATAATGTTGATATTATCGTCAACATTATCCTCATCTGAAGTATTTTTTACATCATTCGCAGAATCCGGACCATTATTATTTTCATTTGTATCATTGGATGATTGATTTCCGTTCTTGTTACTTTTGGCGGTTAATATTTTCTCTTTCAATCTACCTGTGCGTACAACTTGAGTTGGGGCAAAAACTTTGGGAATGGTATCAAATTCTTCGGAGCGATACCCACCGACCATCACTTCACCATCAAGTGTCAGTAATGGCGTTCCAGGTGGCTTCAGACGCCGTTTTCCACCGCGCTGGACAAACCTTTCACGTTGCTTCTTATGATTTAGTTTAGCTCTCTTCAATTCCTCATAAATGAGGCGTGGATTAATTTCCACAAATCCATACTTTTCCGAAAACAGTTCGTCACTGATTCGCTTGGGTCCGTAATGCGGATGTTCCCGGATAATATCATACAATTTGGTTTTAATTTCGATGCTCAAGTGCCGGAGCCCGACATTAGTATACCCATGGAGCATCTCCCTGAGATAGTCATATCCACCTTCTTCATAGATCTTCCTGTACCTGTAATATGTTGAAGGCGAGACATCCATCTCTTTACATGCCTCCAGGATGGTGGTATTATCTTTCCCTGCCAGTTCAAACAAATCTTTAAACATGTCTATTTTTACGTCCACTGCTTCCATATTTTCTTTCACGGCAACCAGAGTAATATCATCGTTCTGCTCGTAGCCGCCGGTAAAATTCGTAATATCCTCTTTAATTTTATTAACAAACTCAACCACATCGAGTTGGCCATATTTCCTGATTGCCGCCAGCAAACGCTCGTCACCGTAGAGTTCCCGCTGGTGGTTCATTGCCTCGGTGATGCCGTCCGTGTAACAAATGAGAATATCATCGGGGTGTAAGCGAATTCGATCAGACCGAATCGTGTTTTGGAATAAATGGATATCGGGCAGGGTAATTCCTACCGGGAACCCGGGCGGGTTCAGGTAAAAAGTCTCTTTGGATTTTCCCCGAAATAAAATCATGGGATTATGACCGGCACTGGCAAATGAAATCATCCGCTCCCGCGAATCAAGAATGATATAGAATGCAGTCACAAACATACCTTTACGGATATCATCGGTGACAAACTCATTGACCTTGGAGAGAACGTCGGAGGGATTTTTACTGCCGCGGGCTTCCAGTCGCAAAGCAGTGCGGATCATCGTCATCACCATAGATCCGGGAACTCCTTTTCCCGATACATCGGCCACACAAACCCCGATGGTATGGTCATCCACCTCTACAAAATCGAATAAATCCCCGCCCACTTCCTTGGCGGCCTGATAGTAGGAGGTAATATCATATCCAATCACATTGGGAAAATCGGTGGGGAGGAGCATCTGTTGAATTTCCTGGGCCACCTGCAGCTCCCGTTGAATGCGCTGCTGCTCCATTAGATTGGTCTGCGCTTCCCTGAATTTTCCGGTCATTTCATTAAATGCCTGGGCAATCTCCCCCAACTCATCGCTGGCATCGATGTCCAGTTCATCCTCATCCACCGTACCGTGACCCACTTCCCGAACCCAACTGGCCAGTTTGTGAAAGGGATCCATAATACGTGTGATCAGGATAAAAGAACCCCCATTGCCCAAGATCATCAGAATGAGCAGAACGACAATCAAATTAATACGGGAACGATAGACGCGCTGGGCAACATAATTGTAATTGACCCAGATCTGAGTATAACCAATCGATTGGCTGGTTACACTGGGGAGAGTGACCGGATTGACAAAGGCGAAAAAAACACTGTCCTTTTCAATGAAATATTCATACACCCTGGTTGCACCCAGGGTATCTAACAATTGGAAAGTCGGGATATCTAGCGGTACTCCCACCATTTCCCGGTTGATTGGGTAAGTGGCCAGGGGGCGGGAACGGGTATCGGTGATAAACACCGTGGAGATCATAACGGAGTCGGTTTCCCAAATGGATTGGGCACTTTCCCATAAAGTCAGGTCACTTCCTTCATCAATCGGTTCCCAGGATATCTTCGCCAGATTTGAACTGAAGGCCTGGCCCTTAGCATATATCTCATCGACAACATTCGAGCGTATCGTTGAATTAAAAAACATAAAGGTTAAAAAAATCAGAAATGTTAAGATCACCGAAGTAAACAGAGAGAATTTGGTACGCAGGGTCAGATTTTCCCAGACCACCATCGGTCTGGCCCGCACCAGCTTTTCACGGACTTTGGTTAGCCGGAGTTCATTCCCTTGGTGAGTCACATTATATTTGATGTCGTCCATCAACTTGCGCATCATAAAGATGCCCAGACCACCCTTTTTGCCAATGGAGACATACTTCTGCAGATCAGGATCCTGTACCTGGCGGGGATCGAAACTCTTGCCATTGTCGATAAGTACAATAGTCAGACTCAGCCGCCGGACAATGGCACGGACAGCGATCTGGCCATTCTTTATATCGCGATATCCATGGCGGATGATATTGGTACATGCTTCATCAACCACCAGCTTAAAGGAGTTGATAACCTTCTGTTCAAAATTAAAGCGGGTACCGATCTCTTCGATAAAATCGCGCACTTGCCGCAGATAAGGCATCTGCGCCGGAATGGTAATTTCTTCTTTTACAACATTCTTAAACATGACAATTCGTTTTACATATCCTTCACTTGATTTATACCCCCGAATAAATTCGGGGGCTACAAATATATCACCCCTACGGGGGCTATTAA
>CBDUVK010000207.1:0-5500 GCA_965370645.1 uncultured bacterium | reverse complement strand
ACCATGGACTTTCCGGCTCTTCTGCCCCAGACGACTGCTTCTAAAAGTGAGTTGGTTCCTAAACGATTGGCGCCATGAACCGAGACACAAGCGCACTCACCCGCAGCATAAAATCCTTCCACTTTTTGCGACTGTCCGTCTGCCAGAACTTCACCATCCACAGTGACGGGTATTCCTCCCATTGAATAGTGGGCTGTGGGCTGAATGGGAATCGGTTCTTCCACCGGGTCTATCCCGATGATCTTCCGGCAAAAGCTTCGAATTTCCGGTAATCGCTCGTTAATTTTCGCTTCACCAAGATGCCTCAGATCTAAGTGAACACAGCTCTCACCATTAATTCCCCGTCCTTCATTAATCTCAGTTTGTATCGACCGGGAAGCCAGATCTCGCGGCGCTAATTCCATTAATTTGGGAGCATATTTTTCCATGAACCGCTCGCCATCATTGTTAATAAGATATGCACCTTCGCCGCGAGCACCTTCACTCACCAGGATACCATAATTAAACACTCCGGTGGGATGAAATTGTACAAATTCCAGATCTTCCAGTGCCAGCCCGGCCCGAAGAACGATGCCCAATCCGTCACCGGTGTTGGCATGTGCGTTGGAGGTAATCTTGAATGCACGTCCATATCCTCCGGTGCCAAACATAACTGCTTTGGCGTGTATGGTTACATATTCTCCGCCCTCCATATCATAAGCGGTGATTCCTCGAATAATATTATCTTTTACAATAATATCAGTCACATAAAATTCTGGATAGAAACGAACGTTATTCTTCACACATTGATCATACAAGGTATGCAGAATCATATGTCCAGTGCGGTCTGCCGCGAAACATGCCCGAAGAACCGGTCCCTCTCCATATTTCTTGGTATGTCCCCCAAATTTCCGCTGATTAATCTTGCCATCATCAGTACGGCTAAAGGGACAGCCCATATGTTCCAGTTCATAAATAGCGGGATGTGCATCATTGACTAACAATTCAATGGCATCCTGATCTCCCAGGTAGTCACTGCCTTTAACAGTATCAAAGAAGTGCCAGTCAATGTGATCTTCTTCAACATTGCCTAAAGAGGCTGCAATACCTCCTTGAGCCGCTCCACTATGGGAACGGGTGGGGAACAACTTTGAAACCACGGCCACGTCATAATTTTCCGAGGCTTCCAAAGCTGCACGTAACCCGGCTAATCCCGCACCCACAATAACGACATCATGTTTAATTATCATGTTAACCTCTTTTCATTTATCTTTATTTATTCTCTGCAAATTAGTGGGTTGTGGGAAGCGTAAGCATGGTAATAAATCCCAACATACCGAGAAACATGCCAACAGTGACAACTACTCCAAAAAGGAGTTTTCGCCTTCCGGCGGACATTTTATAATCTCTTATCACTGACCACAAACCATTTAAGCCATGATAGAGGCCGAGTGCGACAAAAACCAGGTAAAAAGTTCTCATATAAGGATTAGATAACCGCTCAATGATGGTTGCCCAATCATGCCCTGCATCCCAGGTATTGTGGGCAATATAGAAATGAGCGAGCACCTGTATAAAAAGAATCACTCCCGTCACTCGTTGAAAAAACCAACCAAAACTACCGGATGTCCCGGCGCCTTCATATTTAAAGGACATTTTAAATTCCTCCATTATTAAAGAGTTAAATAAACATCACTGCACCCATGGCAGCGAATATAATCACACTCAACACCAAAACCCCGGTAAGAAGCTGTTTCTGATAACGGGCGCCATTAAAAAAATCAATCAGAAAAATACGGATACCATTCAGGGAGTGAAAGACGACCACACTAAAAAGACACCATTCTAATACCATTAAAAGAGGATTGCGAAAAATTTCCATTTCGCTTTGCCAGGCAGGTCGGTTATGAAGCCCACTCACCAGATAAATATGAATCAGGATATAACCGGTGAGTGCCAGACCGCTAAGTCTGTGGAGGATATAGCCCCATGTTCCATAATGTTTAACATATCGCATGGATTATTCTCCTTAGTTAGGATGAGTGAAAAAACATGGTGAAGCAAGATAAATTTTTAACTTGAGAAAAATATAATATTATGAATAATATTTTTCAAGGCTAATATAACTTTATATTTTTTAAAAGTATATTGAGATTACATTTCAATTTGTAATGCAGAAAAGATGCAAATTTACAGATATTTTTCACTTATTTATTAGTATGTAATATCACGGGCATTCAGATAATAATTATGATTTAGTTGAAATCGAGCTTCAGGAAAAATGGCGAGAAACTCCGGCATACTGAACGTTTGAAATTCTTACTGTCTAAGCCTATCCAGCTTGGATTGGTAGACGACGGACTTTAAGTCCGTCGATCAACGCGCATAAAGCGCGCAGTCTACCATATTAATCCATTCAGCAGCGCCAGAATGACAGTTATTTCACCTCAACTTAATAAATGTATCGTCTCATTTGTGATTTATCAATCGGTGAATTACAGACCCAGAATATTATGTGAGAGAGAGATTAATAAAATATTACTTTTAGTTAGAATATACCCTAACCCCAGCCCTTCCCCTGCCGGCAGGGGAAGGGAAAAAGGGAAGGGGTACATTTATAAATACTATCACAGTAAGATTTTCTCTGGTACTAACCACTCCCATAATCCCTCCTGCTGGAGTGGGATAGGCTCTCCTTGCTAAGGAGGGGGATATTGGGGAGTTTGCTTTGAACTCAAAGAAATTTTAAATTTGACTTATTCCAATTCCGTTTCTTTCTGCAGGGGAGTGCAATTACCACTGCTGACAGACCTACCGCCAATCATAAATTTCCCACTTACTTTTCTTTGAACGCATCCAGACAGCCCCCCTGAGATCGGTTCGCATATTTTGAATCTCCAACCGTTTTAAGCGCTGGAGTATAAGTGGTGAGGGGTGATCAAAACGGTTATTTTTTCCGGCCGAGATAAGGCCGTATTGGGGTGAAACCTCCTGCAGGAACTCAAACGATGAAGAAGTCTGGCTACCATGATGTCCAATCATGAGAATTTGGGACCTGAGCACCCCCTCCCAGGCAAGCAGTTGTTTTTCATTATCCCTTTCAGTATCACCTGTGAATAAAATCGTGGATGAATCAGATTTCAGTAAACAGACCAGTGAGAGATTATTAATACTTTCTCCGGAGAAATTAGTGGGATACATATTCTTGATAAAAGGAGCCAGAACATAAATTCTGGTCGAGTTGTCCACATTTAATATATCACCGCGACTTAAAAAGCGATAAGGAATGCCTTCATTTCGGAGAAATTCAATGGCGCGCTCCTGCCGGTGATAGGGAATTCGTAAATCCGGCAAATATACCGAATCCACCTCAATCTCCGGAGTAAGTGAAAAAAGGCCGTCCATGTGATCCGCATGAGGATGGCCGATAATCAATTTTTCCACCCGAAGTTTACCCATACTTTGCAAAACGGGTAAAATTACATCCACACCACTATCATACCTCTGGTCTGCCGGGCCCAGATCGTACAGAACAAATTTTCTTTCCGGGGTGATAACCAGAGAAGAACTACCCTGCCCCACATCCAGCATGAGCAATTGCAGATCACCCCGCACCGGCATGGTCTTCCAGATAACCATCAAGATTAATCCTATCAGCACAGGTATCCGGAAGTTTTTTAAGACGGAATATCTAAAACTGTAAGCCAATATAAACAGAATCAGATATATAAAAATATCAGGGAATCGAACCTGGGAAATTTTCAGATATGAAAAAGGTAAACTTGCCGCCAGATGCACGATATCAAACAGAAATTCAACCAGGTGGGATAATAATCCTCCCAGGATAGCCGCTAAGTTTTCAGATGTAAATGACGTGCCCAGGACCATAAATCCAATAGGCAGGATCAAGCCAACCATTGGAATAACAACTAAATTCAGGGCCAGAGATATAATCGGAATCTGCTTAAAATATAGGGCCATGAGAGGAAGCGTCCCGATTTGAGCCGCCAGCGAGACAAAGAATAGTTGTAAAATCTTTATGCCTACTTTCCTTACAAATCCGATTTCAGGTAATTTCTCAGTCAGATAAATTTCAAGTGGTTTGAAAAATTGATAGAAAATCAGTATAGATAGCACCGCGCTAATGGAAAATTGAAAACTTATCCAGAGAAGTTGCTGCGGTTCGAACCACAAGATGAGGAAAACCGCCGCAAACAGCGAATTGTACACATTTGGTCGGCGTTCTAAATTCATGCCCACAAGATAGACACACACCATAATGGTCGCACGTACAACAGGCGGATTAAGGCCGCTAAGAACCATATAAAACAGTAGCAGCAGCATGAGCAGCAAATTCTGTGATCGATATGAAATGGGTAAAAAAGATAGCAGCAGGTAGAGAAAATATACGATAAAGCCCACATGGAGACCGCTAATTGCCAGGACATGGGCAACCCCGCTGTTCTGAAAATCCTCCCGAACAGACTCTGATATTTCCTCCTTCTTTCCAAGTAAAATTGCCGTGATAAATGCTGCGCCCTCCCGATCCATGGAGTCTTTCAGTTGTTGCTCCAGATAATTTCGCAACCGGTAAAAATGGGATCTGAAATTCCAGTTGTTGGTTGATTTGATGATCTCAATCCGGGATTCAGGTAGAATTGAGATCTGACCCAGAACACCTTTTGATTTCAGGTATGTTTTATAATCAAATTGACCGGGATTACGGGGTCCTGCTAATTGATCCAGTATCCCTTGATCGATGTTTAAAACATCGCCGGGTAATAGATTGGGAATAAAATAGGATGTTCTCAAAACAAATTTGCGCTGTATTTCAACCTTCAGATCAGACAGGGTAATTTGGTTCAATTTGACCAGAAGGGTTTTTCTATCTTTCACAGGTGGATCTAAAACGGTACAAATCAATCGGACCGGTTGTGACAAACTTTTATCTTCCAGTGGATGTTGAAGATTATTCTGAAACCATATTTTAAAATTAGTCGATCCCATAATCAGGAAAATGACCAACAATAATAAATGTATATTCACTGATTTTCTTAATAATAAATGTGAAATAATGCTAAGGAAGAATAAACAGGTGAGAAAAATGAACGAGAAATTCAGAATAATCTGCAGGATAATTCCGAAAATAAAAAATATCGAGATTACCCCAAAGGGGTAATTTGAGAATATTTTTTTCATAATTGTAATGAGATAACTCCGAAATAATATAGTGAATCAGAACGGAATAAAAATAGAGAAATTCTAAATAATTTTGACTGGTTGAAAAAATCTCACTCTCACGGTGGGATACTCGGTACTCGAAGCTCGGTACTCGTTACTTGCTAAATCATGGATGATTTAGTCCCACAATTCAACTGGATTGAGAAGTCCTTGTCGGGAATCCTGGATCCTCGATTCTTTCATTATCGAAGATGATTTAACGAGAAACGAGGGTCTAGAAACGAGAGACGAGAAACGAGTATCGATTTATAATTTAAAAATATTATCTGCGTCATTTACG
>CBDUVK010000206.1:0-5503 GCA_965370645.1 uncultured bacterium | reverse complement strand
GCCAACGCATCCAACGAAGTACGGATAACGGTTGGTTTAAAGCCATATTTTGTTTCAAAAGCATCTATCTCTTTTGCTTTCATAGAACGTGACATGGGACCGAACTGAGCCGTACCTTCAATAAGTGCAGGTGGTGCAGTTGAAGAGCCTTTCCCTTCGATCTGGATATTGACCAGTGGATAGGAATTATTAAACTCCTCCAGCCAAAGTGCCATTAGATTATTCATGGTATCAGATCCAATGCTATTTGCATTTCCACTGATACCGATTGTCTTTTGGTACTCAGGTAAATTCTTATCAACCTCGATGGTCTGGGCAAAAAACTGACCCGGCTGGATAAGTCCTATTGCAACTATTATGACCATCATAATTTGCCATACGGTTTTCATCATGACCTTTCTCCTTATTCAAGATTGAACTTCAAATATAAAAACTCAATGTTACAATCTTATTACAAAAACCATAAAATTAAAAGTTTACCGTGAATTGGGATCGGATACGCCAAAACAGATCTTCATTTTTTTCCGCAGGCTCTACCACTTCGGCATTCATCTGAAGTCTGGATTTCATACCAAAATAAACAGCCGGACCGAAACGATAGGAGTTTCTCTGATTCAATTCATTGCTATCGATATCGATATAGGATACTCCTGCTGCAAATTCGAAACCGCTCAATCCACCCCAATTTTCAAGAGGTTCCTCTAACAATTTTTTCCAGCGGCCAGTCAGATCACCCATTATATAATTTTGATTCTCTGCAACCTCAATGTAACTCTTACTAATACTCCCCCAGGCAATTCCACCTTCCAGGTCAACACCCGACGGAAGATAAATACCAAAGTCCGGAGCTATAACGGTGTTTTTGCCGGTATTATCCAGTGTATCTACCTCATTTCCAATAAAATTTACAGCCCCTGAAAGTCCAAACTTGACCTTATCAGAGATGGAATAGTCCAACCTCCCGCTATACATTTTTCCATTATTGCTGGTCAGTAGCAGATCGACTTCATTTTCATCGCGAAGGAGGGTTGCGATGGCGATTTCCGAATTTCCCTCACCTGAACCATTGGAATAATTAAGTGCGAAAAAAAGTTTGGAGGAGATATTACCCCCGAATTCAGTCCCGATTTGTCTTGCAGACAGCAAATTAAGAATTAAAAATGCAGAGGCGGCACTCCTCTCTACCAATATAAGATCACTTGAGGATTGCTTGAATTCCTCTCTCCAGACCGGGATTTTAAATTGGCCAAATCGGAAATAATAGTTTTTAAATAGTTTTAGTCGGCCTTCAGCATCCTTTAGTCGTGGCAGGTTATCACGAGCTTCTATTTGAAATTTTGCTGTAAAAAAAGAAGTCAGTTTGGCATCAACCTGAAATCGCCCCCGGCGGATACGAAAGCCATGGTAGGTAATAGAATCAGCAGTTCTAAAGCGATTATTATAAAAATGTTGTAGCTGGATTCTACCGGAGAGTTTCAGTTCCATTGAGTTTTTTGATTTTACTTCCTGAGCGAATCCTATTTCTGATTTGAATATGAAAAAGAACGAAGAAAATAGAAAAAATAAAAACAATTGCTTCATTTTTTCTCCTTGCATTGTTATGATTTATTAAATTGTTTTTTCATTTATCAAAAATCATCAGTAAATTTGAAAATCCTAAGTTACAACAATGTTACAATTAAATTAAAAATTCATTTAATTTTGGGTAATTCACCGGTTCTAAAACATTTAACGATTAATATAGTTTGATTTTGTTGCTCAATTCTCTCCATTTAATTTGTGTTTCACATAGTAGATAATCCGGTGTTAAGGAAACTTAAACTTTAAAATTTAGCTTGCACTATTAATGAATTTCCTTAAGACATTTTACAATAAATACGATTTACCCCTCAATATTCTGAAACTCATACTATCCCTCTATTTCTTCATGTTCAGCCTTGAATTGATGGGTACATCTCTTAAAATGTTTGGAACAGATTTCGCTGAAACACTTATCCAGACGACAACAAATCCATTAGTGGGGCTTTTTATTGGCATATTGGCAACGTCATTAATACAGTCTTCTTCATCGACAACCTCCATCGTTGTAGGAATGGTTGGAGGAGGGGTATTAAACGTTCCCAATGCAATTCCCATCATCATGGGTGCAAATATCGGAACATCAGTAACCAATAGTATCGTATCACTATCTCAGATCAATCGTTCCACTGAATTTCGAAGAGCGTTTGCGGCAGCTACTGTACATGATTTTTTCAATGTTTTAGCGGTAATCATCATCTTTCCAATTCAATATTTCACAAACTACCTAGGAATTTTCGCCGAATTCTTGGGCAAAGAATTCCAAGTTATTGGTGGTTTGAAATTTTTAAGCCCGGTTCAAACTCTCACAAAACCTCTGGTAAATTCGGTCATCCAATTGATTGGAGATCATGCCTGGATTCTTTTTGCTCTATCATTGATATTACTCTTGCTCGCTCTGAAGCAGATGGTTGATGCCTTAAAAATACTCGTAGTTAAAAAAGCGGAGGCATGGTTTGATAAATATCTATTCAAGACTGCCCTTCGGTCTTTCATTGTCGGACTCTTACTCACTTTTATGGTACAGAGTAGTTCGATTACAACATCTTTGGTCGTTCCTATGGCTGGTGCTGGTCTTTTAACATTGAGACAGATCTTCCCTTATACTCTTGGTGCAAATATTGGGACAACTATTACTGCAATCCTTGCGGCATTAGTTACCCAAAATTTGAATGCCATTATTGTGGCATTCAGCCATCTGATATTTAATATTTCAGGAATAATTCTATTGTGGCCTATTAGTTTTATTCCAATACGTATTGCACAAGAATTTTCCAATCTGGCTACAAAGAACAAGCTTATTCCCATAATTTATGTTATAGTTGCATTTTTTGTTATACCTATAACAATCATATATTTTTTAAGATAAGAGGTTTGAAATGTTTAAAAAATTAATGGCCATATTCAAAAAAGATTCTCTGATGGACCAATCCTATCAGAGATCCTTCCAAATGCTGGAAATTACAAGGGAGATGTTTTTAAAAGCTAAACAATCTCTGCGTCATACTGAAGACAATTTAATAGATTTTGACATTTATGATAAGGATATCGAGATAAACAAGTATGAACGTGAGGTAAGAAGAAACGTTCTCAATCATTTAATTGTAAGCGGGAAAGAAAATTTACCGCAAGGTTTGGTTCTGGTAAGCATTATTATTGATATTGAGAGGATTGGTGATTACACAAAAAATATCGTTGAATTGGCATTAAACCACCCCGGTAAATTACAGATTAAAGCATTTGAAAATGATCTCCAAAAAATAGAAAAAGCAATCGGTGAATTATTTGAACAAACTCAAATTTGTTTTAGGAATAGTGATACCGAACTTGGACTTAAACTTGTTAAAAAGTATAAATGGATCAACAGACTTTGCGATGACAATATCCTTAAACTGGTAAAAATGAGAGAAGAGAAAATTATCCTGGGAGACGCCGTTACGCTTGCTCTTTACTTTAGATGGCTAAAAAGAATTAATTCACACTTACGTAATATAGTTACCAGTGTTGTTAATCCTTTCGATCGAATTGGTTTTAAGCCAAAGAAAAAAAGGATTGAATAATTCCGACCTTACAAAAAGCCTGTAAAATTATTTTATGGTGAACTTTTATAAATTTATTAAACAATTATCGCTCATAAGCACAGAAATAATAACTCAATATTTTACAACTGATCTCACAATCGAATATAAACATGATCAATCACCAGTAACGATTGCCGATAAAATAGCTGAAGAGAAAATGCGAAACCTGATCATGAAAAATTATCCGGAACATGGCATCATCGGGGAAGAATTTGGATTACATCAACAAGGAGCTGAATACCAGTGGGTTCTGGATCCAATTGATGGTACCAAGAGTTTTATTCATGGTGTGCCCACCTTCGGAACCCTGATTGCACTCCTGCATAACGGGCAACCAATCCTGGGAGCTATTAAATTACCCATCCAAAACGATTTCCTTTTCGGAGACGGTCATATAACTAAGTTGAACGGCAAGCCAGTTAGAGTAAGAGCGTGTTCAGACATTTCCAAAGCGACCTTGCTGACCACGGATCATCTAAAAATTTCAAAATATAAGGATATTAAAAAATTTGATCGACTAATAAGAATGGTAAAAATGTACCGGACCTGGGGAGATTGTTTTGGCTATTTTCTTTTAGCAACCGGGCGGGCAGACATCATGATAGATCCCATTATGTCACCCTGGGATTCTTTGGCACTCATACCAATCATTAAAGGCGCCGGAGGAATCATTACAGACTACGAGGGGAATGAGCCGGTGGAAGGTTCGAGTACAATTGCCGCAAATCCCGATCTCCACCCCCAGGTTATTAAAATTCTTCAATCAGAACGATGATGATTTCACTTATTATCCGGTTGGGCGAAAGATGAAGATAATTTTGCAGGAAAGTCCTTTATATTCAACAATTCTGCTAAAATTTTAGGTATTTCAGTATTATCATGAATTCCGCTAAACAAATGAGACCCGGGACCGGCGGCAAAAATGGGCACCATTTGACCGGTATGACTAGTATAATGCCATGCTATTTCGATATCTTTACCACTAACATCTCCGCCTGTAATGAGCAGGCCACCCGTTTCATGATCAGCGGTAACAATGACTAAAGTATTTCCGTTATTCTCAGCAAATTCAAGCCCAAGTGTGACGGCTGTATCAAAAGCGGCCATTTCTCTCACTAATGCTGGAAAGTCATTATCATGACCGGCCCAATCTATCTGGCTCCCTTCTACCATGAGGAAAAAACCATCCGGATCTTGACTTAAAATCTCCAGCGCTTTTTGGGTCATGTGAGATATTGTCGGTTGCATAGGATCCTGTTTCATTTCATCCATAGCAAATAGACCTAGAATTTTGCCTGATTTAGTCTCTTCCAGTTGCGATTTCTGAGAAACGACATCATATCCTAAATTTGTTGCTTCGTCCAAAAGGTTTAAGTTGTCAGAACGCTGGCTTCCAGACTTCTCCTGTGGTATAAAATGCTGTCGCCCTCCCCCCAAAATTACCTCAACACCGCTGTTGTTAAATTGCCGGGCAATTTCGGAATGATTACCTCGCGAGAGAACATGCGACACAAAACAGGCGGGCGTAGCATGGGTAATTGTTGATGTGGCGATCAATCCGGTTGCCATACCCCTTTCCTGTGCAGCTTCCAGGATTGTCTTTAACACCATAGAATCCGGAGAGACCCCTACCATCCCATTTCTGGTTTTAAATCCGGTAGCCATGGCTGTTGCACCGGCCGCGGAATCGGTAATTAATCGATCTGCGGAATGAGTGGTTATTAATCCGGTGACCGGCATTTGTTCCAGGTTAAATCTCTCATTCGCTCCCAAGAGAAAAATCCTGGCAGCTGTAATTTGAGAGATTCCCATACCATCACCAATGTAAAATATGATATTTTTTA
>CBDUVK010000205.1:0-5517 GCA_965370645.1 uncultured bacterium | reverse complement strand
TCTTAACTAAATATCCTCCGTTTCCGAATTCTCCATTTCTTCCCTGGATATCCACCCTCCCCCCAGCGCTTTATATAGTCTCACATAACTATTCAGGTAAAGTTGCCTGAGTCCTGAGAATTCCAATTCAACCGTAAATAAATTTCTTTCTGTTTCCAGAACTTCAAGATAGCTGGTGACCCCTTTATCATAACGGCTGCGAGAGAGCCTGGCGGCATTCCGGGAAGCGACTAATTCACGTCCCTTTATTTCCAGCTGTTCCCTATACATGGAGATTTCCAAAAGCGCATCTTCCACCTCCCGGAAAGCTTTTAGAACCGTATTTTCATATCTTAACAGTGCCTGCTCAGTTCGGGCTTTTTCAATGTCAACACGACGGACATTCTTATTAAAATTAAAAATCGGACCAAACAAGCTACCGCTAAGCGACCAGGATGGATCACCATCGGTTAACTGGGACAGCTCAGCACTGGCAACTCCCAGGGCCGCCGTCAAATTTATAGCGGGTAATCGTAGTGCCTGAGCCACACCGATACGCGCAGTTTGAGCCTTTAACAACATATCAGCTTCCAATATATCGGGACGCCTCTCAAGTAAAGTTGAGGGTAAGCCTGCCGGAATCTCCGGGGGACTAAGCTTTGCGCCGATACTGTCCTGAATTTCAAAAGATCCGGGCATACTGCCCAATAAAATACTCAAAGAATTTTCAGAAATTCCGATGAGTCTTTTGAATTCGGGAATGGCCCTCGCTGCAATTTCCCGTTGAATCCTCGCCTGAAAAACATCGATCTCGGGAAGGATACCTTCCTCAAATCTTCTGGTGATAATTCTGAGACTTTCCTCTCGTAATTTTAAAGTATGTTCTGCAATTTCCAGGCGATTATGAAAATCAATCAATATGAAATAGTTACTCACAACTTCACTAATCAGACTTATTTGCACAGACCGGTAAGATAATTGGGTGGCCAAAAATTCGGCCTTTGCCGCTTCACTGACCTTTCGGTATTTACCCCAAAAATCCAATTCCCAATTTACAACAGGCGAAATAAAAAAATTCTGGCTCTCAGATTCCAAAGCGATACCACTGAAAAAATTCCCCCGCGAGGCGCCCGCCTGAATATCCAGTCTTGGATATTGGTCAGCCCGGGTAAATCCCAGGGTTGCCCGCGCTTCTTCAATTCGACTCAGCGCGATGAGAACATCTTTATTGTCATTGAGGGCTGCCAGAACCAGGGTGTCCAATGCGGGATCTTCGAACAGTTCCCACCACACTAAATTCACCATAGAATCTGGTTCAACTATTTCCGTAAAACGGTATGAATCCGGTGTATCCATTTCCGGTGTCTTGTGCTTCGGACCAAAAGAACATCCCGAGATTCCCAGGAACAACAGAAATACTAATAAGGAAATTAATTTTATTTTTCCGATTGAACTCATAATTGTTATTTCATATTTCGGCATTATGGGTTATTCAATAATTTTGTATTCATTTATTTCTAAATTCATAAAAGTTAATCGACTTTATAAATCAAAATTTATCAGATTTTAATTTTTGTGTTCTATTTTCCTCATACCGGGCAATTTTTCCGATAAATATGAATAACATGGGATAGAAAAATACACCTAAAACAGTGGCGATTCCCATTCCACCTAACAATGCCATACCCATCACCTTTCTCGATTCAGCGCCTGCACCTGCGGCAAAAACCAACGGCAATACTCCTAAAATAAAGGAAAAAGCGGTCATCAGGATTGGGCGGAAACGAAGTCGGGCAGATTCAATGGCAGAATCAAACAACGATTTGCCCTGATCGAAATTAATTTTAGCAAATTCCACGATAAGAATGGCATTCTTGGCTGCCATGGCAATTAGCATAACCAGGGATATCTGAGTAAAGACATTGTTTTCATAACTCAAATCGAAAAAACGGGCAAAAAAGAGCGCTAAGAAGGCACCAAATATGGCAAAAGGTGTCCCCAACAAAATACTAAAAGGTAATGACCAGCTTTCATACTGGGCTGCCAGAATGAGAAATACAAAGATCAATGAGAAAACAAATACGATCGCACCACTTCCGGCTGATTTATTTTCCTGAAAGGACATATTGCTCCACTCGTAACTCATATCCGAAGGCAGGACTTCCCGGGCAACCTCTTCCAGGACAGACATCGCCTGTGCCGAACTGTATCCTTTGGCAGGTGAACCGGTTAATTCAGTAGAACGGTATAAATTAAAGCGATTGGTAAAATCCGGACCGACAATTTCCTCCACCGACACGAAGGCCGAAAGAGGCACACTCTCCCCATCTTTATTTTTAATATAGAATAGATTTATCTGATCTTTATTTTGGCGATACGCCGGTTCTGCTTGAATATAAGCCTTATATAACCGGCCAAAGCGATTAAAGTCGTTCACATAGGAGCCGCCAAGAAAAGCCCCGACAGTGGTGTAGATGTTATTTAAAGGGACACCCGCTTTAAGCAGTTTATCACGGTTAATGTTCAGGTAACGCTGGGGAACATTTGCCCGATAGGTGGTAAATATGGATCCGATTTCGGGACGTTTGAGTGCAGCTTGAATGAATCTTTGGGACTGCTCTGCCAGATATACCGGCGTTCCCCCACCCCGGTCCTGTAACATCATCGTAAAACCGGAACCACTTCCGAGACCCGGAATGGCGGGGGGACCGAAGGCAAATACCTGTGCTTCATTTACCTGAGTGTAAAATTTGGCATTAATTCTTTGAGCCAGTTCCAGAGCAGTGCTGCCACGGTCTGCCCAGTCTTTTAAAGTGACAAAAATAAAAGCGGCGTTGCTGGATTTTGTACCGGACAGAAGGCTATACCCTGCAGCGGTGGTTATAAAATCAATCTCTTCAAATTCAGACAAGATAGTTTCTACTTTTTTCGCAACGACATCCGTTCTCTGCAGCGAAGCCGCATCGGGAAGTTGAACATTGATAAAAAAGGTGCCTAAATCTTCTTCAGGAATAAAACCAACCGGGATCCAACTGCCCAACAATCCAATGACCAAAACCAGGATGATGATGAAAATAATTCCCCTGCTTATCTTACGGGAAATTATACTGGTATATGTCATGTAAGAGTCTGTAGAGCGATCGAAAACTTTATTGAATCCGCCAAAAAATTTACCAAGAATCCCTTTGAATGGTTTGGATTCTTTTAAAAGAAGTGAACATAAGGCGGGACTGAGGGTTAAAGCATTAACTGAAGAAAAGCATACCGATACGGCAATGGTTATGGCAAATTGTTGATATAAACGACCGGTAATGCCTCCCATAGCAGCAACCGGAAGAAACACTGCTATGAGTACCAGGGTTGTCGCAATAACTGGCGCTGTTACTTCCTGCATTGCTTTAATCGTGGCCTCTCTCGAAGACATCCCCTTGCCTATATTCACCTGCACTGCTTCAACAACCACAATGGCATCATCCACTACAATACCGATGGCAAGTACCAGGCCTAATAAAGATAATACATTGATGGTAAACCCAAGTAATGGAAAGACAATGAATGATCCAAGCAAGGATACCGGTATGGCGATTGTCGGGATTAAAGTGGCACGCCAATCCTGTATAAATATAAATACCACCAGAATTACCAGTGCCAGGGCAATAATGAGCGTGATCATAATCTCTTCGATTCCCGCGGTAATGGGCTTCACCAGATCCATAGATACATCATAGCGGATTCCTTCAGGAAATCTTTGAGAGATTTCCTCCATGGCTTGCAAAACCCGTTCTTTCAATTCTACTGCATTCGATCCAGGAGCCTGATAGATGGCAATAATGGCCGCATCTTTATTATTCATGCGCGCAATCATATCATAGGTTTCTACTCCAAGTTCAACCCTGGCAATATGTTTAATCTTGACCTGAGCTCCTTCTTCCGTGGTCCGGATAACCACTTCACCAAACTCTTCTTCCGATTGCAGGCGATCCGGCAATCTAACGGTATAGGTGAATTCTGTTCCCGGAGGTGCCGGTTCTGCACCAAATTTCCCCCCGGGAACGATCACATTCTGGGCACGCAGGGCATCTATGATTTCGGGCACCGTTATTCCTAATTGAGCCAAACGGTCCGGCTTAATCCAGATTCGCATGGAATAATCACTGGCACCCATCACATCCACCCGGCCAATCCCTTTAATCCGGGCCAATACATCCTTGATATTTATTAAAGCATAGTTACCTAAAAAGTTTTGATCATATTGTCCGTCTGAGGTTAAGGTAATCAAAAGGGTCATGGTCGGTAAAGATTTCTCAGTGGTCACCCCCATTCGTTTCACTTCTTCGGGTAATTTTGCGGTGGCAGCTGATACTCTATTTTGAGTAAAGACAGTGTTCATATCAGGGTCGGTTCCCACATCGAATGAAACCTCAATGGTCATCGTACCATCATTAGAATTGACGGATTTCATATATATCATATTTTCCACACCATTTATTTGCTGTTCTAAAGGTGTGGCAACAGATTGCTCCACGTTAAGTGCATTAGCCCCGGTATATCTGGCATTTACTCTCACCATGGGAGGCGTAATATTGGGATATTGTTCAATGGGCAGGGTTCCCAGGGATACCAAACCCACAATAATGGTGATAATAGCGATCACTATCGCTACGATCGGTCGATTTACAAAGAATGAACCCATAGGCGTTTACATGCTTTCCTTAATAACCGGTACTTCACGCAATTCTGTTTTGACTATCATTCCGGGCCTGACCTTTTGTATTCCTTCATAGATAATTTTTTCGCCGGAATTTAATCCATCCTCTATGATCCAAAAATTGTGATACCTTGGACCTCTCTTTACCTCCTGGAGAACCACTTTATTGCTATCATTAACCACATATATCTGATACTTTCCCTGCAACTCCATAACGCTTCGCTGGGGTACAATAATGGCATTTGTTAAATCCGATACTGGAACACGGATCTGGGCAAACTGACCCGGTCGGATGAGACCATCCGGATTGGGAAACGAGGCTTGTATCAGGATTGCGCCGGTTGCAGGATCGATCCCCCGGTCAATAAAGTCAAATTTTCCCTTATGACGGTATAGCGATCTATCAGAAAGGATCAGGTCCAGTTGGTTGCGTCCTTCAGACCGGCCTCTTCGCAATGCCTCCAAATTATCTAAAGATTGCCGGGCCACGGCCAAATACTGATTCTCAGTGATAAAAAACTGCACCAGAATGGTATCTACCTGGGAAACTACATTCAATATAACCGGATTCGGATCTCTACCGACAAAGTCCCCTACCTTTGCGTGGGTTCTGCCAATGATCCCGTTGATGGGGGATTTGATACGGGTGTAACTCAGGTTAATGCGGGATGCGCGCAAATTTGCGCGGGCAGCTTCTACCGAAGCCTTAGCGGCATCAGAACCGGCAACGGCACCATCCAGGTCACTTTGACTCACCGCTTTTTCTTCCGCCAATGGTCTTATCCTTGATAAATCACTTTCAGCTTTAGCAAGCATGGTCCGGGCTTCGG
>CBDUVK010000204.1:0-5534 GCA_965370645.1 uncultured bacterium | reverse complement strand
GCTTTGCGTGATTGATTATTCAAGCAACTAGAGAAAATCCAGCTGTTCAAATCTCTTTAGAAAATAAAAATAATATAGATCATGGCACAAAACAATAAAATCAGAATATACAATAATCCACTCTCACTGAATCAGAGCAATCTGAATCTCAAAATTACCCTTTTATTTATTCGAAATATTCTTTAACTTTTATCCGGAACAATTTTCAAACCTTCTATGTTACTTCAGTATGAAGGTTTTTTCAGGAGGAAATATGCGGAAATTTTTGGTTGTCTTCATAATTTGGATGTTCCCTGTATTGGCTTTTACACAGATGAAAGAGAACACCAAAATGCCTTCATTTTCTCAAATTGGAATAAAACCAAATAGCAACGTTATCCTGGGATTTCTTAATTCGGATAGATTAAGTATGCATCACACATTCTCTATGAGTTACATGAGTTTGGGGAATGCGGGTGGTATGATGGTCAACAGCTACATGAACACCATCAATTATCAAATCAGCAATCCGCTTTTCCTGCGACTAAATTTGGGAATTATGAATAGTCCATATAATTCATTCAATAATCCTGCTCTCGGTAATACTCAATTTTTCGGGGGTGCAGAGCTTTTTTACCAACCTACTGAAAACAGCATGATCAAATTAGGTGTTCAGGTTCGTCCCGGATATTACGGGCCCGGTTATTATGGTCCCGGATATTACAATGGGTTTGGTTGGTAAATACTATGGGAGATGAGTGAGTTTGGCACGAAGAATCCGGAGAGACCTTTCCAACAGAAATATCCGGAAAATTATCCATAAAAAACAAAAAGAGAGTCGAAAACAAGCTGAATCTCAGAGAAAATCCCACCTCGGTTTTTTTGTCATTTTCAAACCCATTTTATATATTTTTGTAATGATCTGTTTAGTTTTTATAATATATCAAGTTTCCACCTCTCTCAATTTTACAGAATTTTTCAGCAAACCGGACACTATCACCATTGGACAACAGGAAGGCAAACCTTCTGCAAACAATAAAGACGAAAAGAAACAACAGGAAAAGAGTAAACAACGTGTCGTAAATCCGATAGAACAGAAAACCCAGGTTGAAGTGCTCAACGGTTGCGGCACCTCCGGAATTGCAAAATTTGTCACAGATTTTTTGCGCAAATCAGAAATTGATGTTGTATACCTGGGTAATTATAAGAATTTTAATGTTGCAAAATCTCAGGTGATTGATCGAAGCGGAAATCCGGAAAATGCCCGGAAAGTTGCCCGGATACTTGGAATTAGCGAAAAACAGGTGAAGAGTGATATCGATAAAAGCAAACAGTTGAAAGCCAGCATCCTGTTAGGTAAAGATTATAAAACCCTGATACCTTTTAAAAAAGACCAGAGGTAACTATTTGAAATCGAAAGAGCTCTCTCAGAAGTTAGCCCAGCTGGCCTGGGAAAAGAAAGGTGACAATATATTGATCCTTGATGTCAGAAAATTAACAGACGTGACAGATTACTTTGTGCTGGTGAGCGCTGAGTCAGAGCTTCATGTGAAGGCACTCAGCGATCATCTGCAGGAGAATCTGGCGAAAAAAAAGCAAAAAGTCTGGCACCGGGAAGGTTACCAAAACTTAAATTGGGTTTTATTGGATTATATAGATGTGGTAGTTCATATTTTTCGTGAACCCACCAGGCAGTTTTATGAACTGGAAAAGCTTTGGGGAGATGCACGAATTACCCGGGTGGAGGAAGATGCAGAGAATCGAATGGTATTTGCAGAACAAAATTGAACGGGCACTTAAAAAATTATCGTACCCCAGATTACCCTACTCCTTTGAAATTCCAAAAATAGAAGCTCATGGAGACCTCAGTATAAATCTGGCTATGTCGCTGGTACGGGAAGTGCATCAAAATCCGCGGGAGATTGCCCAGCAGATTATTGATAATCTTAACATTGATCCCAAATTTATAGAAAAAACCGAATTGGCAGGTCCTGGTTTTATCAATTTTTATTTTGCCCCCTCCTATCTACAACAGATAGTAGAAAACATTACCAAAGAAGAAGAACAATACGGGCGGCAGACTTTTGGAGAAAAGCAGCATGCTCAGGTTGAATTTGTCAGTGCCAATCCCACCGGTCCATTGACCATCGGACATGGCCGGCAGGCGGTTTTGGGGGATACCATTGCCAATTTTTTAGAGTGGGGAGGATACCAGGTTACGCGGGAGTATTATTTCAATAATGCCGGAAGGCAGATGCGGGTCCTGGGCGATTCCGTAAAATTGCGCTATGAGGAATTGTTGGGTAAACCGATCACTTTCCCGGAGGATAGTTACCAGGGAGAGTATATTATCGATATTGCCAGGAAACTGGTCGAAAAACATGCTCATGCCTTTCTGGATCATCCGGATAAGGATTTGGAAATCTTTAAAGATACCGCAGAAGAATACATTTTTGAGGACATCAAGAAGACTTTAAATCGCCTGGGAATACAGTTTGACGTATATTTCAACGAGAAGGATCTCTATGATGGTGGTGAGATTGACCGGGTGATTCAGCTATTGAAGGAGAAAGATCTGGCTTATGAAAAAGATGGGGCTTTATGGTTTCGATCAACTTCATTTGACCTCGATCAAGACAGGGTCATTATAAAAAGCAGCGGTGAGCCTACCTACCGACTTCCCGATATTGCCTATCACCAAAACAAATTTGAACGGGGATTCGACCTGATCGTGGATCTCTTTGGAGCAGACCATATTGCCACTTATCCTGATGTACTTGCCGGGATTAAAGCGCTAGGATATGATGAATCGAAAATTAAAGTATTAATTCATCAATTCGTAACGCTTTACCAGGGCAGTGAAAAGGTCAAGATGTCTACCCGCCGTGCTAATTTTGTGACTCTGGATGAGCTTATGGATGAGGTAGGTACGGATGTCACCCGCTGGTTTTTTCTGATGCGCAGCATGGACAGTCATCTCAACTTCGATCTGGTATTGGCAAAGTCCCAATCAGATGAAAATCCCGTTTATTACAATCAATATGCCCATGCCCGGATATGCAGTATCCTGCGCAACGCCACGGAAAAGAAATTGAAATATGAAAACTCCGGCACACTCCGAAGATTGGAAGATCCGAACGAGTTCCATTTAATTAAAAAACTATTGGCATTTCCCAATATTGTCGAACACTGTGGGCGGGAGTATACCCCTCACCAGTTAACGCAATATTTATCGGAAGTCTCCACCGCCTTCCATAAATTCTATACAGAATGCTGGGTTCTGACAAATGACAAGGAATTGTCGCAAGCCAGATTAGCCTTATGCTTGGCTACCAAAACCGTACTGGCAAATGGATTTAAAATTCTGGGAGTTACAGCACCTGAATCAATGTAATCTTGGGTTAAAAGTGAGTTAGTTCTCTGATCGGGGGTTAATTATGACCAGTACATTAACAGTAGTGAAATTTTCCATGATTTTTACAATAGCTGAAAAAAATCATACGTAGAATTATGAATAAAATATTTATAAAGATCTGGTCAAGATCTAATTGAACATGCTATTAATATTTTATTCGTCCAGAATTTCTGGATTCTCCCGAAGGGACCGCTTCGCGGCGGCCATCCCTGCCAGAAAGACACATTTAGTGTCATTCCCGCATGTTTTTAGCGGGAATCTATAATAAAGAGGTTTTATTCGTTGATACCTGTATAATCTAAATATAACTTACATTACGGGTTGATTTTTCAGAGTAACACCGATTATCGTAAAATTTTTAACTTATGGAGAATTCCCATGTCTATTTTGGTTGTTGGTTCAATTGCCCTGGATGATATCGAAACCCATGATGAAAAAGTGACCGATTCACCCGGGGGCTCCACCTTATTTTTCAGTGCCGCTGCCAGTTTCTTTGCACCGGTTAATATAGTCGGGGTTGTAGGAGAAGATTTTGATTTTTCATACATTGAATTTTTAAAAGATAAAAATGTTGATTTTAAGGGGTTGAAAGTTGAAAAGGGAAAAACATTTCGATGGGGAGGTCGCTATCATCAAAATGTAAATCAGCGTGATACCCTATATACCCATCTCAACGTATTTGAGACATTTAAACCCGTTATTCCCGATAGCTATAAAAACAGCGAGTTTGTATTTCTTGCGAATATTGATCCCGAATTGCAGTTGCAGGTTCTTTCCAGCATACCCTCACCGATCCTGACAGTGCTGGATACAATGAACTTCTGGATTGAAGGTAAGCGCAAGGAATTGGAGGAGGTAATCGGACAGGTGGATGTGATGATCTTAAACGATGAGGAAATTCGGCAATTGACGGGTGTGCACAACATTCACCTGGGAGCCAAAGATCTTCTGCAGCAAGGCCCCAAGGTTCTGGTGATAAAAAAAGGGGAAAACGGCGCTATAATGATGACCTCGGATGATTATTTTTCTGCACCGGCCTTTCCGGTAGAAAATGTGGTGGATCCCACCGGTGCCGGAGATTCCTTCGCCGGGGGATTTTTAGGTTATCTGGCAACCTGTTCAAAACTGAGCAATGAAAATTTTCGTAAAGCGATTGCCTATGGAAGTACGATCGCCTCATTTAATGTAGAGTCTTTTAGCTTCAATAAACTGAAGGAAATTTCCCGACAGGATATCGAACAGAGAATGGAACAATTTCGTGATATAACCCGCTTTTAGGTACCATACGCTTTACGCAGACCGCTCTGACAATCCACAAAACCGGTCTCCAGGATACTTTCGGCACGGGAAATATCCAGAGAACAATCCAGGGGCCGGGGAACTTTCATCTGGTTCCCGGCAGATTTGGCAGGGTTGAGTAAATTTTTATCCAGCTTAAATATCTCACAGAGCATAAGTCCCATCTCATAGCGATTCACTTTTTGCGGTCCGCCCAGATGGAGAATTCCGCAATACTTGTGGTTCACAAGCTCCCAGATAGCCTCAACCAGATCATTAATGAAAATGGGTGTGCGGTATTGGTCGGTGAAGGTCACCACATTTTTAGCTGCACGTAATTGAGTCAGCATAATTTCTGTAAAGGAGCGTCTTCCGTTCAATGCCAGTCCATAAAATAAAGCCGGTCTAATGACTACCGCATTGCTATGATTCTGCAGGATAAATTTTTCTGAATCCCTTTTAGTTTCTGCATAGACATTCAGGGGACAAGGAGGATCGTCCTCTTTATAATTTCCTTTTTTTCCGTCAAATACTACGTCGGAGGAAATAAATATCAGGCGACTTTCCATTGCTACTGAAAGCCGGGCCAGTTGGCAGGTTGCCTGGTAATTGATCTCGCGGGCTAACACTTTTTGTTCCTCACAGGCATCAATCGATGCCATGGCCGCGGTATGAATAATCACATCCGGATGCAGTTCTTGAATTTTTTTCCAGGGAGTTTCTCCAAAATCGGCCGGGAATAAGTCCATCTGACGCCCAAAGTCATGGGGTGGATTCCGGAAATAATGAGCTGTTAAATGAAGGGATTCGGGAGCGAATTTGATCAGATGCTGACCTAAAAATCCGGAGCTTCCTGTAATCA
>CBDUVK010000203.1:0-5544 GCA_965370645.1 uncultured bacterium | reverse complement strand
GAGCCAATCAGCAGTACACTGTCCATCAATACCGGCATCGCGTAGATGTGACAGCCGGTTTTGAACTTCCATCGAAGTTCGCCGCTAAACTTATCCACTGCATATACCGTGCTGTCGGCAGATCCCCAGTAGACCTTCTGTTCATCATCTACCGGGGTCGCCTGGTTTTCTGACCTGGTTTTAAATTTCCAAACAATTTCCCTGCTCTGTAAATCATAACACTGGAAATCGCTGTTTGGACTTCCAAAATAAATTTTCTGATCATCAAAGAGAACTCCGGACAGTCCTATATTGCCGAGCGGGACTATATCCAAAATCTGTCCGTTGAATTTGTTGAGGATATAATAGGAATCCGCAGATTTTACTCCCAGTCTATCCGCATCTATGTGATGAAGAAATCCTACCGGGACATGTGGGCGAAATGTCCAAATCGGTGGAGGAAGTGATTTTGAACCGGATTGACAGGCAAGACAAACCAAAAACCATCCCACGGTTAATATGTTGACTAACTGTCTCATCTTAAAATTCGCCCCCGAATCTTTTCCAGACAGAATGCGGCAAAAAGAATAAAAACTGGTTCAGCGGGTAAGCGAATTCTGGCACCCGACCAGAAAATGAGTGCCGGAATAAAATTTGCCACAAACAACATCAGCAGATAAATCGCTTCTTTTTTGTTTGAAACCATTGATAAAACCAGCCCCGCAGCTGCAAAAATAGTGATGAATAAATATGAGAATTCATACATCCAACGCCGGGATGAACCCGTTATAAATTCCTTTTCCCAAAAACGGACCGTTTTATTCCAGATGAGAATTGGAATATCTTCCGGGTATTGTTTTAAAAAATCCAAAAATTGTACTAATGCATAATGAGACCGCTCGATCTCGCTATCGGTAATCAATTTACGTGCACCGGGCAAATATTGGTATAATGCATGCGCTCCCCGAAGAAGTGGATGGTGGGCAATATAATGATTATTCCCAACCCATACCACGACTGCACCTTGTGTGGTAACCGGTACAAATCGTTTAAAAACCGTATAATTGCGAACGATCCAGGGAGAAATAAAAATAATCACTGTCACCAGCAGGACGCCTGCGTTTTTTATATTCATCCACCGTCGTTGCTTGAACAGGATAAAGAGCAATATCAAAAATAATAATACAAATCCGACCGGGCGGGTCAGGATTGCCAGTGCCAAAAATAAAGCGGTTAAAAACAAATTTTTCAGGGAGTCGGCCTTGCAAAATTTTACAAAAAACAGCAGCGCCAGCAGCGAAAAGAGGATGAAAGGCGTTTCAGTAAAAATACGACTGTTATAAAATATAAAATGGGGGTAAATCGCTGCGATAAGGGCAGCCCATATTCCCACAAAATGATTAAATAGTTCCTTCCCCAACAGATAAATCGTCCATATCAGGAACAGTGACATCAGGATAATCCCAATCCGAACCACCGCAAAATTCACACCAAAAATCCAGTAACATAACGCCATAAAATAGGTTAGAAACGGGGCACGGTAGGCGGTGGAATGGCCATACATGGAATAGCCGTTTCCCTCAGCCAGATTTTGGGCAATCAGATGGTGTTCAATGGAATCAATATTTGAAGGATAGGTATTTGGCCCAACAATCACATTTAAATAGGTTACTCTTGCAATAAAGGCTAACAACAGGATCAAAAGAAAATATATTGCAGTTGATGAGAAATTTCGCTTGGTGCTCCTTAGAACTGCTAACAGTTTTTTCATGTGATTGCCAATAAACCGTGAGTACGTCTCAAAATTTATACATATCGCCTTTTAAAAACTAATCAATTCTTAACACACCTGATAAAATCCATGGCTTCGTTTACTCATCTTCATGTTCACAGCTATTACAGTCTCCTTGATGGCACCATGAGCCTGGAAGAGCTGCTATACCAGGCAAAAAAATTGAAATTCAAATACCTGGCGCTAACCGATCACAATGCACTACATGGTGCGATTCAATTCTACCAGCTGGCCAAAAAGGAGGGCATTCATCCCATTATCGGTGCGGAGGTAACACTGAGCGATGGTTTCAACATGGTGTTGCTGGTGAAAGAATCGCTTGGTTATCGTAATCTCTGCCAGATTCTGTCCATCGGTCACCTAAAGGGTGGACATCTGAATTTTAAGTTGGAATTTAAAGATGTTCTGCGCCGTAAAGCAGGATTAATCATATTATCCGGCGGCCAGAAGGGAAAACTCTGGCAGCTGGCCAGAAAACGCCAAATCGATGAGGCACGTAGCTATTGCCGTAAGATGAAGGCCGTTTTTAACGATAATTTTTATATTGAACTTCAACACTTTTCAGCGAACGATTTTTTAGTCAATGTACGATTACGTGACCTGGCTATCCAACACCATATCCCCCTGCTGGCAACCAACGATGTCCACCTGGCCACTGCGGGGGATGCACGTCTGCGGCGGGTACTGCATGCCATTGATCAAAACACTTTGATTGAGAAGGCGTCCACCGCCGCCAACAGCAGCCAGTCTCTGAAATCTGGCGAAGAGATGCAGAAGCTGTTTGGTAAATTCCCCGGGGCATTAAGCAACAGTCTGAAAATTGCCCGGACCTGTACGTTTGAATTTAATCTTGGCAGGCCTATTTTTCCAAAAATTGAACTACCGCCGGGAGAAACCAGCTTCTCCCACCTCTGGAAAATCGCCTTTGATGGTGCCCGCCAGCGTTATCGCCCGCTCACCAAGGAATTCATCAGCCGTTTAAGTTATGAACTGAATACCATTAATGAACTGGGGTTTGCTGATTATTTCCTGATCGTCAAAGATATAGTAGATTACTGCCACAGAGAAGGCATCCCCTGCGTGGGCCGGGGATCGGCGGGGGACAGCGTGGTTTCCTATGTACTGGGCATTACCCAGGTAGATCCTCTACGTTACAACCTTTATTTTGAGCGGTTTTTGAATCCGGAGAGAAAAGACCCGCCGGATATAGATTTGGACATCTGCTGGAAAAACCGCGACCGGGTACTTGAGTATGTATATAAAAAATATGGGGAAGATCGAACTGCCATGATCTGCACTTTTAACACCTTTCAACTTCGTTCTTCCATTCGTGATGTAGCCAGGGCCTTCGGTTTTCCGGAGGATGAGATTAGTGCCATCACCAAATATCTGCCTCACTACGGAATTTCCAAACTCAGCCAGGCTGTTGAGAATCTGCCGGAGTGCCGGGATCTCCAGAAAAATGCAGCGGTATTCGAGCAGGTTCTTAAAATTGCCCAACGCATTGCTGATTTTCCCCGTCATCAATCCATCCATCCCGGAGGAGTGCTCATTACACCAGACCGGATTACCGATTACACCCCGCTCCAGGTGGCCGGTAAAAGAATTGTGGTCTCCCACTTTGATATGTATTCCACCGAGCCGCTGGGACTTGTGAAGATGGATCTCCTGGGTGTGAGGTCACTTAGTATTATCACCGATTGCCTGCGATCGGTCACTAAACTTTACCAGCAAGGAAAAGAACCGAATGATCCTGAAGACAAACCGTCTCCCTCGAAATCCAATAGGGATGAACTCCCCTACCCTGAATCTGTAACTTCTAAAGAAACAAAACACCTGACGGAAGAGGATGATCGAGGCTCTGTTTATCGATTTGACATCCGACAGGGAAAGATCGTGCAGGAATCTGTTGCAGGGTATCTAAAACCACAAAAATTCCCATTCCTTGATATTCGTAAAAAACACCTATCTCCGCTGGATTTGCGGATCATACCGGAAAATGACGCCCATGTTACCGAACTTCTCCGCTCAGGTCTGAGCCTGGGGTGTTTTCAGACCGAAAGTCCGGGCATGCGGAGTCTCTTGAAAAAAATGCAGATCGAAAATGTTGACGATGTGATTGCTGCGGTGGCACTAATTCGACCCGGTGCCGCCAACAGCGGTATGAAGGATCTCTATATACAGCGCCGGGCCGGGCTCTCTCCCATCGAACACATCCATCCCCTGCTGGAATCGGTTCTCTCCGACACCTACGGTAATATCGTATACCAAGAGCAGGTGATGCAGGTGGCGGCAGAGGTGGCAGGCTTTACCCTCTCACAGGCAGACGTGCTGCGCAAGGCGATGACCAAATCCCGCGATCGAAAGACCCTGCTCAGCATGCAGGATGATTTTCTAAAAGGGGCAATGAAAAACGGATTAACATCCGGGCAGGCAAAGAAAGTCTGGCTCTTTATGGCTAATTTTGTTGGCTACGGGTTTAATAAGGCCCATTCTGCAACGTACGGTGTTATTGCCTATCAAACTGCATACCTGAAACACTACTTTCCGGTGGCATACATGACCGCCGTACTCAATAATCACGGAGGATTCTACTCTAAAGCCGCCTACGTGGAAGAATGCCGCCGGATAGGTATTCGCTTACTCCCACCGGATGTAAATTTCTCGGAGAGGGAGTTTAGCTATGCAGGTGATTCCATCCGGGTGGGACTGGATATGGTATTTGAACTCACCGACAAGACCAAGGACAGTATGGTGAGCGAGAGAAAACGCCTTGTCTTTCGGGATTATTATGACTTTGTACAACGAACCCGACCCCGGGAAGGTGAGGTTCGCAATTTAATTAAATGTGGTGGATTGCGTTCATTGGACATAAATGAGCCCTATCTGCTCCTGAAAAACAAGCTATTCTATCGAAACAAGCGCAACCGTAACCTGACCGAGGCACTGTTGCAGAATGTCAAACTGATTCCGTATAATAAATATCAGAGATTAGTACATGAGATGGAGATTCTGGATTTTACTGTTACCGACCACCCACTGGGGCTGTTTGAAGATAAAATCCCGTGGGATAGGGTCACCCCCTCCTTTGAACTGGAGTCCTGCAAGGGAAAACAGATTTCATTCGTGGGATGGCTGGTGACCAACCGGCGGGTGAAGACCCAAAATCAGGAATATATGAAGTTTCTTACCCTGGAAGATCGCTATGGACTCTGTGAAGCGGTAATGTTCCCGAAAGTATACAGCCAATATGGACATCTGGTTAAAGGGTACGGTCCCTATCTGATCAAGGGCACTGTGCAATCACGGCTGCCCGGAGAAGCGAATTTGTTGGTGCAAGAACTGGCCACGATTGAAATGAACAAAAAAGAGTTAGAAGAAAGATTACAGAGTGTCAATCTGGAAAAGGATCCTGCCCGTTATTATGAGTGGGGCTGATGATGAAAGCCGATACCTAAATAAAATGCTAATTGACACCTAAAAATTATTTAATACTGATTAGCCTGAATAATTCATCACGCAAAGCCGCGAAGGACGCAAAGATTTGTTTTAACTAAACTAATAAACAAAAATCATTTTCTCTAATAAAATTTAAATATCTTTGTATAATAATTATTAACATTTCTCACCTTGTAACTAATAGTAATTATGATAGTTACTGAAATTATGTTCCTCTTAGACTTCACACCCTGTTTTAGCAACTATATGGCAAAACGGCTAAAATGTAAAAATTACCCAATTTATTCGCATGAAATTGGAAATTTCAGTAATAT